>DASTDG010000024.1:0-8631 GCA_035710475.1 Chthoniobacterales bacterium
TCGAATCGGGCCAAATTCACCGGGCGCGAATAGCGGCGCAGGGTGCGTTCGCCGCGCAGATTGAAGTAGACGTTGAAGTAGGTCATGGCCAGCTCGCGCAAGGCGCGATGCACAGGCTCACGATAGCGGCAGCCGGTGAAATTTGATTTTGCTACTGCTCCCCAACGGCCGCGCATTTTGAAAAGCGCCACGACGTGATCGGTGTCCTGTTCCGCTTCCAAGTCAAAGATCAGCGGCGGAAACCCAAGCACGCGCAGCGCGGCGGCGGCAAAAATCGCGCCTTCGAGGCAGGACCCGGTGCGATCTTCCAGGACGCGCCGCGGCGAACGTGCGGTGTATTCAAGGTTGTAGGGCAACTCGTCGAGAAAATGTTGCACGCCCGCAGGCGTTTTCAGAGCGCGCAGTTTGCGCAACTCTGCCGGTGAGAACCCGAAGGGTGGCGCCATGATTGTCGAGCTTCGACGGCTTGATCTTTGATTGCGGTGTCGCGGTTTGACTTTGGCGACTGTTTTCACTACACGAATAAACCTATGCCGAAATATGTCATCGAACGCGAAATTCCGAATGCCGGAAAGTTATCGGAGTCCGAATTGCAGGGTATATCGCAGAAATCATGCGGAGTGCTGCGCAATCTCGGTCCGCAGATTCAGTGGGTGCAGAGTTATGTGACCGACGACAAAGTTTACTGCGTTTACATCGCGCCGAATGAAGAGATGGTGCGCGAACATGCCAAGCAGGGCGGTTTTCCAGCGAACCGCGTTTCGGAAGTTAAAACGGTGATCGATCCGACAACGGCCGAGACCTGACCTGCAGATATCGGTCGCAGAACGGTGGACGCTGCTGAGCTCAAATCTTTGCAGGCGCCGCTCAAAGAGCGGTATCGCGACCATCCTGAAACGGCGTTAATCACGCTGCGCGCACGGGGCCGCACTGGCGACAACGTCACCTGCAAAATTGAAACCGGAAAAGCGCACGTGGAGGCCGGACTGCACCCCGCGACCGGCGGTGATGGCACAACCGCATGCTCGGCCGACATGCTGCTCGAATCGCTCGTCGCTTGCGCGGGTGTGACGCTGAGCGCGGTCGCGACTGCTCTGAGTATCGGATTGCGCGGTGCAATCGTTGAAGCCGAAGGCGATTTGGATTTTCGCGGAACGTTAGGCATCGCAAAAGATGTGCCGGTTGGGTTTAAGCAGATTCGGTTGCACTTCGATCTGGACACGGACGCGTCCAGCGAACAGATCAGCACATTGCTTCGGCTCACCGAACGTTACTGCGTCATTTACCAAACGTTGACTCATCCTCCGAAGATCGACATTTCGCATGCCGTAACATCAGTCTAACCTCCACGATATGCCGTTATACTTAGACATTCACGACCTCCATGGCCCGATTAACCCTGATGATTTAGCCAAGGCGCACGAGAAGGATGTGGAGGTCGAACAGAAGTACGGTGTCAATTACCTGAAGTATTGGGTCAACGAGAGTCGCGGGAAAGTTTTCTGTCTGGTTGACGCGCCGAACCCCGAAGCGGCGGACCGCGTTCACAAGGAGGCGCACGGTCTGGTGGCGGAGAAAATGATCGAAGTTGACCCTGAGCTCGCCGATGGATTCCTCGGTGGTGGTGAAGTGAACGCCGCGGGAGCGGTGTTGCTGCCCGGTGGAGCGGCGGCTGGCCGCGACCCAGCGATGCGGACGATTGTGTTCACCGACATCGTTGAATCGACCGCCATGACTCAATCAATGGGCGATGACGCAGCGATGGAGGTGCTCAATTTGCACAACAGCGTTGTGCGAAATGCCTTGGCGGATGCCGGTGGCCGCGAAGTCAAACACACGGGGGATGGCATTATGGCGTCGTTCATTTCGGCCGCAGCCGCGGTCAAATGCGCCAGCCAGGTGCAACGCGATCTCGCCCGCCACGACAAGAACCGTGATCGCAGTGTCAAAGTGCGAATCGGCGCGGCGGCGGGCGAACCGGTCGAGAACGACAACGATCTTTTCGGGTGCACTGTCCAGCTGGCAGCGAGACTTTGCGCCCAGGCAGAACCGGAACAGATCCTTGTTTCAAACGCGGTAGTCGAGCTCTGCCTCGGAAAGAAGTTCCTATTTCGAGACGCCGGCAAATTTGCTTTGAGGGGCTTTGATCAACCGATCCGCGGTCATGCCGTCGTATGGGCGGATGAGTCAGTAGTTTCCGCAAGCTGATTGTAGCCACGGCCCTGCGGGCCGTCTCTCTCCTCTGACGCGCCACCCGCCTTCGCAAAGCTATGGCGTGGCAAGCAGGCGCGTGGCTACAGCCTAAAGGCCGATCGGGTGTCGCGCTTCGAATCGCAACGGCACGCGCTCGTTCGTTTGCCAGCGTGGTGCCCAGCGGCCCGTGTAATTGTCCCATGGCGTCGTGTCGAGCCGCAGGCCGGCGATGACGGCGTATGTGTGACCGGGCCGCGTATAAATCGTGATCCACCTCCCGCGACCGCGCGCGCCGTATCTGCGGAAATCGGATGAATTCATCGGCGATTTGATTAAGCCGGCGCCACCGAGTGCGTACGACACCGTGCCGGAACAATCGTAGCCGCGATCGTGAAAGGAGCGATGTCCGCCACCGAACCGGTACGGTTTGGTCGCAAGTTGGTTCGCAGCCCAGATGGCGCGTTTCACCGCGACCGGCGCGCGCGCCGGTGCGGCTGCTTTACTGAAACGCAACCGGGCAACGCTACCAGGAACAATCGGACCCGATGCGGGAAACGTGTCTGCGCATGCCGTCGAGATTACCACGGCAGAAATCAGCGCCCCGAACCAGCTTTTGAGAAGAGCGGAATCCATGCAACTCTCTGAGCGCGCGTGATATGTCACATTTGCCGCTACTGAAAAAGAAATTTTTTGTTCTACTTGCCCTGATTGCCAGCCCTGTGCAGCCCCCGCGCCGCCGACGAGAAAGTTGGTCTATCCCAATGCACCGACGGAAATACTTTGCCAGAACACAGCATCGCTCCCGTGCGAGCGCCTCAAGTTGATGGATATTTGTGGTGCGCAAAGTAAACTCTCCGGTGGTGAAAGCGCTGCGTGTTGTCTGGCGTGTGACCCAGCGCCTGGTCTGGGAAACCGCGACCGATAACACGACCGGTCTGGCCGCGCAGATGGCTTATCTGTTGCTCATCGCGCTTGCGCCCGGGCTGTTGTTTCTCTGGCATTTGTTAGGCCTGTTCGGCACCGACCCAGCGAAGCTGCATGGCATGTTCTCCATTCTGAAGAGCTTCATGCCGCCGGATCCGAAGGTGCAGGACATTCTCGACAGCGCCGCGGCGAGCGTGGTCGTGACCGGCTCCAGCGGGTTGCTCGCGAACGCCGGAATCATTCTTGGCATTTATTTCGGCACGGTTTTTATCGCGACGATCTCGCGCGCGTTGAGCGAGACCTACGGCGTGCACGAGAACCGTCACTGGTGGTCGAAATACATCATCTCGTTCCTGCTGCTCTTCTGGTTCGGCGTCGCCATTTTTCTCTGCTTTAGCGCAGTCGTTTTTGGCGAAACCCTGGCGGGCGTGGCCGAGGTAAATTTTCAGCTTCGTTTTCCGTTACAGGAGTGGGTCGCGGCGTTGAACCTGCCCTTCACGGCGATCGCGCTCATCGGTCTCGCCCTCGTCTTGTATCTACTGACCCCGGAGAATTACCTGACCATCCGGCAAGCCTTACCCGGGGCCATCTTTTTTTCGTTAGGCTGGATCCTGGTGACGAAGCTGTTCCAGTTCTACGTCGCGAAGTACGACCGCTATAACCCGACGTATCTGGCGCTCGCGTCCATCATCATGCTGCTCACCTGGATGTATCTTACCTGCCTGTTTCTGTTGCTCGGCGGCAAATTGAACGCCATCCTGCGCCGCGAACGGGAACGCGGCCGAGTCGAGCTCGGTCCTACTCCGGCCGCGCAACCGGCCTGATCGCGAAGCGGTCGGGGATTGATCGCGAGCCGGCCGCTGTTACCCTGCGCGACGGTGCTCGCTTTTCGACTCTGCTTGGCGGCTCTGCTCGTTTTTGCTGCGTTCACCGGCTCGGTTTGTCTGCGCGCGCAACTGACCGAGGAGGAAACACCCGCGCACTCGTTCAAGTCCCGGCCTACACCGACGCCAACCCCAAAGCCCAAAACAAAGAAGAAGAAAAAGGTCTCCCCGACGCCAACGCCAACGCCCAAGCCATCCAAAACACCCGAAGCAAGCGTGACTCCCACGGCAACACCGACGAAAACGCCGAAACCCAAAGCGAAATCAACGGCAAAAAAATCGCCCGCGAAAGTCGGCGGTGCGGCGAAGAAAAAGAAAAAAACAACCTCTCCTTTGCCAGGCGGTTCGCTGACAGAAAAGGCTCGTTCGCCGCGGCCGTCGGAAACACCCGAGATTCGATCTGCGTTGCCAGTGGTTTCACCGCCGCCGTCATCATTGCCGCCCGTCGCGCCGCCAGTGGCAAGATCGACAACTCCATTTGCCGCGCCGGCGGAAGAGGAGCCGGAACTTACGATTAAGAAATCAGACTACGAACAGCGGTCGTTTTGGGCGCGACTATTCGGCTTCGGCCGGCGGCGCAGCGGCTACCGCTATTTGACGCGTTCGGTCCGCGCCGCGATCGACCGCGCACCGGTGATGCGCGGCCGCTGGCAGTTTATTGCCGTGCATAACAGCGGGACGCGCCAGGGGAACGCCGCCGTGTTCGATTACTATCACCGGCGCGTGCGGCGGATGCCGAACGGCCTCGCGTATCATTTTGTGATCGGTAACGGCACCTCGACTGGCAACGGCGAGATCGAAGTGGGCGACCGCTGGCGACGTCAGATCAACGGCGGCCATGTGCACAGTGATTACCTCAACAGCATCGCGCTCGGCATTTGCCTGGTCGGCGATTTCAACCGCGATCAACCGACGCGCGCGCAGCTCGATTCCTGCGAAGAACTGATCCGTTACCTGCGCCAGCGCTGCGGCAAGATCGACAATCACTACCCGATTGTGAAACCGCACCGCGAGCTCAATCCGCCGCGATGGCCAACTGATTGTCCCGGCGACGCTTTTCCATATACATGGTTTCGCCGCTTCCAATAATCATTGGCGCTCGGCCACGGTGAGATTGCTCTTGTGGAAGTCCCATTGGTAGCCGAACCCGATGTCGAACGGCGCCGGATTACTCACCTGGTAAAGCTCCGCCAGCTTCGGCTGAGAATATTTTTTGAATAGCTCGATCGGACCGATGTAGGTCCCGAAGAAGCGCAGGTTCCATTTGTTGCGGTCGAAGTAGCTGATCGGGATACCAGAATCGTCCTGCACGACGATGTTGCTGTGGTCGAGAATGAAATTGCGGACGCGGGCGAATCCTTCCTCGAACATGAGATAGGATGACGATTTGAGGAAGCTCGCGCCCACGCCATGCCGGCCGCAGAATTTCATGAAGGCCGGGTTTGCACCGATGCCGCCATCGGAAATGTCGGTCGTAAAGTAATAAACCGTCTGTTCCCGCCCGGAAGCGTTATCGGTGTAGTCGATCCGCACCCCGGGCGTGCCGCCCGCGCCGGGAGCACTTTCATGCTCGTTGCCGGCCGAATCGAGCCTAACGAACGTGACTGCGCGGATCGTCTTGTCTCCGCGCGCCAAAAAAACATACAGGATCGGGAGCGTGCCGTTGAGCTGCTGTTGCTGCAAATCGACCTTCATCTCCTGGGTGATGAAATAGGTCGTGGTAAGCGACGCCTTCATCGCGTTCTCCAGGTTTTGCAGCGCCCAACCGAGATCGGCGACGCGCAACGGATCGGGCGCGGGTCCGAGCGCCTCCTTGCCGCACATGATATAAACGGACGCGTTCGGGAAGAACTGGTCGACGTAAAGAAAATCCGGCCCGCTGAACATGTAGTAGGCGACCGGCAGTGGTTCCAATGATTCCGGCAGATACTGTCTCTGCCACACGTGCAGCTTAGCCAGTTTGCCGCGGCTCAGCTTCGAGAACGCGTGCTCAAAATAACTGGCGTGCGCCTGCCAGGCGGGCTGATTCGTGAGCGGGTAGAGCGGCGAATCTTTCGGGAGAGGCATGCCGGCGAGAAACCGCGCTGTGTCATTCGGATCGGGCACAGGTATTTGCTGTGCGCGCAGCGCCAGGGTGCCGATCATCGATAAAAGGCAGATTGAGAATCGCGAGATCGACCTGCTTCGCGCCCGAAGCGCAGCCAGTTTTCCGACGTGGCTGGCTCGCCCAGCTCCTTCAGATTGTGTCAGCGTTTGCATAATCTCACGTGCTTAGAAGGAGCTGCTGGCAACATATTCAGGCAGTCGGCCGTGTTTTCTTTCCGGCCGCAAAATACAGAAGCGTTCCGAGCAGGATTGTGGCCAAACCAGCCGCCGATTCCCCCGGGTGCGAGCGCAACAAATAAACCATCATCCAAATGGTGACGGCCGCGAAAACCACCGGTGGCAATGGATACAGCCGCACGCGATATGGCCGCGGCAGATCCGGACTCGTGACGCGCAGCACGATCACCCCAACGACCGTGAGCAGTGAGCAGAGCAGCAGACTGAACTGGATGTAAATGACGATCTGCTGGAAATTTTTTGCGAAGAAAAGATTCACGATCAGCAGTTGCACCAACGCGGCGTTAGTCGGCACACCGTGACGATTTTTGCGGCCGAGCAACCGCAACAGCCAATGATCTTCGCCCATTGCCATCGTAACGCGCGGCCCCAGCCAGGTCATGGAGCTGATCGCCGAGACCAGACCCAGACAGATGACGCCGCCCACAATGCGTCCGCCATTCAGCCCGAAAATGTGTTTCCCCGCGATCAGGGCGACCTCGAGCTGACCGCTGAGTTCCTCGCGGGGACTGCAGAGCAGGAAGACGCCGTTCAGCAGCACGTAGAGAACCATCACGACGCTGGTGCCGATCAGGAGCGCGCGCGGCACGTTTTTTTCCGGCCTTGTGATCTCGCCCGTAATGTAAGTCGCGGCGTTCCACCCGGAATATGAGTACATCACGTAGACGAGAGCGACGGCGAAGGCGCCGCTTAAGATCGACATCGTGTCGCCGGTCTGTGGCAGAAAGTCGATCGGTTGCTTGGGTTCGACCAGTAAACCCGCGCCGATGAGGGCGCCGATCAAAAGCACTTTGACCAACGTCCACAGGTTCTGAAACACGCTCCCGACGCGCAGGTTGCCGAGATGGAAGAGGGCCACGATCCACACCACAGCGAAGGAAAAGACGAGCGGAGCACCGACGCCAAAAACGCCGTGGAAATACTTGCCAAAAGCGATTGCCGTCAGCGCAATCGGAGCAGCGAATCCGACCGTCGCCGAAACGATCCCAGCCATGAAACCAAGCGCCGGATGATAGATCCGGGAGAGAAAATGATATTCGCCCCCGGAGCGCGGTAACGCGGCGCTGAGCTCACCGTAACAGAGCGCGCCGCAAAGCGCAGCGATCCCGCCGATGATCCACAACATGAGCAGCGCGAAACCCGATCGGATATCCGCCAGTTGAAAACCGAGGCTGGTGAACACGCCTGTGCCGATGATGTTCGCGATCACAATTCCGCAAGCAGTCAAAAAACCGATCGTCCGCCGCGGTTCACGTTTTTGCGCAGTGGCGAGATCGGTGACCCGGCTCATGGCAAGATCGACAATCTCGAAATTACCCGCGCTCGCGAATAGTTTTGCGCTGCCGTCCGCTACCGAAAATCGAACGATTGAGTTTGTCAGAACCGGCGGCTGGCCTCAGTTTGGAGGGCGATGAATTCTCAGCTCAATCTTTCGGTCGAACCGGCAACGCAGCTGGCGGTTTTTCTCGCCAACCGGCCGGGTGCGCTGACGCGCGTCTGCGCGGCGCTGGCTCAGGCCGGCATCAACGTCCACGCGCTCACCACCTCCGACACCGTCGATCACTCGGTCGTGCGCATGGTCGTGAGCGATCCAACCAAAGCGCTCATGTTGCTGGGCGAAGCTGGTGCGCTCGCGCTCGAAGCCGATGTGCTCATGATCGAAGGCGAAAACCAACCCGGCGTGCTGGAAAGAATCGCCGCCCGGCTGGCCGAGGCCAGGGTGAACATCGAGTACCTTTATCTCGCCAGCAGCCCGAAGGCGGAGCGCGGCTTGTTAGTCTTGCGTCCCTCTGATGTTGAGAAGGCGCAGCGCGTTTTGAAAGACCTGTAAGCAACGAAGCCTGCGGCTGGCAATCAGCCGGCCCCGAAGATTTCGCAGAGGAAACGTTATGACGCCGATCAAAGCATGGCCGGGCCGACCATATCCACTGGGCGCGACCTGGCTCGGCAACGGCGTCAATTTCGCGCTCTTCTCGCAACGGGCGACGGCCGTCGAGCTTTGCCTGTTCGACAGCCTCGACGCGACCGAAGAAAACATTCGTGTCCCGGTGATCGAACGCACGAATTATATCTGGCATGTCTTTTTGCCCGATGCCCGGCCGGGACAACTGTACGGCTTTCGCGTTGCCGGATCGTACGAGCCGGAGCGCGGCCTGCGTTTCAACAGCTCGAAGTTGCTCCTCGATCCGTATGCCAAAGCCATCGCGGGCGAGATAAATTGGGCGGATGAGATGTTCGGCTACGTGGTCGGCGACGAACTGGAAGACCTTAGCTGCGATTTTCGGGA
>DASTDG010000025.1:0-2211 GCA_035710475.1 Chthoniobacterales bacterium
GCACGAATGTCCCCGGCGATTTCGTCGAAGCGCCATCGCAGATGCTGCAGAACTGGGTCTGGGACAAGAAAGTGCTCGACACGTTCGCGGCCGATTATCGCGATGTGTCAAAAAAGATTCCGGGTGAGATCGTCGAGAAAATGAACGACGCCAAGCGCGCGACCGCCGGCGTTTTTTACCGACGACAATTCGCGTTTGCGACGCTCGACCTCGCCTTGCACGACGAGCATCCGCAGAACGCGCCCTACGATTGCATCGCCATTTCCAATCCAATTCTCGAGCGCGTCTTTCTACCGATCGACCCGAGCACTACGTTTGTGACTTACTTCGGGCATCTCAACGGCTACGACGCCGGTTACTACGGCTACGCATGGGCAGACGCGATCGCCGCGGACATGGCCACCGTTTTTGAGAAAGCGAAAAAGGGCTACCTCGATAAAAATGCGGGCATGAAGCTGCGGCACGAAATTTACGAGGTCGGCGACTCGCGCGACGTGACTGTGTCGATCGAAAAATTCCTCGGACGCAAACAGTCAGTCGAGCCGTTCCTGAAAAAGATCGGCGTGACCGGCGAGGATAAGAAGAAAAAACCTGCCGGACCGTCGCAGGAAGGAAAATAGTGGCGCATGTGTCCCGCTTGCGCGGTTTGAAATTCGCAAGCCAGAGGCTTGCGCTACATTGCAGCATGAAAACGACGCTTCTGATTCTTGCGATCAGTGCGATGTCGATCTTCGCGGCCGAGCTGGACGACAAACTTAAGCCGGGCCTCGACGCGATTACCCCCGACGGCATGCTTGCGCACATCAAAACGCTGGCTTCCGATGAATTTGAGGGCCGCGCACCCGGAAGCAAAGGCGAAGAGCTGTCGATCAAATACATTTCCGATCAGTTGAAAGCGATCGGACTTAAGCTCGGAAATCCTGACGGTAGTTACTTTCAGGAAGTGCCGCTTGCCGGAATCACAAGCGATCCGCGCATGACCTTCGTGGCCGCCGGCAAACCGGCGATGGAGCTGAAGTTTCCCGATGATTTCGTCGCGTCATCGGCACGGTTGCAGAACGAAATCAAGATCGACAACTCCGATATCGTATTCGTCGGCTATGGCGTCGTCGCGCCGGAGTACGGCTGGGATGATTACAAAGATGTCGATCTTCGCGGCAAAACGATTCTGATGTTGATCGGCGATCCTCCAGTGCCGGATCCGAACGACCCGTCGAAGCTCGATGAGAAAATGTTCAAAGGGCGCGCGATGACTTATTACGGCCGCTGGACTTACAAATACGAAATCGCCGCCCAGAAAGGCGCGGCCGCGGCGGTGATCATCCATGAGACCGAGCCGGCGGCCTATCCCTGGCAAGTCGTTAGGTCGAGCTGGTCGAAAGAAAATTTCGAGCTCGATACTCCAGACAAGAACATGCGCGCGGTCCAGGCACGCTCGTGGATCACAGTCGATGTCGCGAAGAAGCTGCTCGCGGATTGCGGCCAGGATTTCGATGCGCTCAAGAAATCTGCGGTCATGAACAATTTTCGGCCCGTGGCGTTGAACGCGAAGGCGAAGATCGACATCAAGCAAACATTGCGCGCATTCAAGTCGCGCAATGTCATCGGCAAGCTCGACGGCAGCGATCCAAAGCTGAAGGACGAGTGCCTTCTTTACACCGCGCACTGGGACCATCTCGGCCGCCATCCGGAGTTGCAAGGCGACCAGATTTTTAATGGCGCAGTCGACAACGGCTCCGGCTGTGCGGCGGTGCTGCAGCTGGCGGCGGCGTTCACAAAACTGAATCCGCCACCGAAACGAACCGTGCTTTTCATGTGCACCACGGCCGAGGAAGCCGGTTTGTTAGGCGCGAAATGGTATGTCGAGCACCCGCTCTATCCGCTCGAGAAAACGCTCGCCGACATCAACATCGACAGCATGAATGTCTGGGGCAAAGCGCGCGATGTCGAAGACACGAGCTACGGCTTCTCCACATTGGACGACATGCTTGCCGACGCCGCGAAGCGCCAGGAGCGGGTTGCCATTCCCAATGCGCGGCCGGAGAAAGGAAGTATTTATCGCGCCGACAATTTCGAATTCAGCAAAGTCGGGCTGCCGTCGCTTTACATCGGCAAGGGCGAACATCTCCTGTCGCGTGCGGAAAACGCGCCGCTTCGCTCGGACGAATTCGACCTGAAAGATTATCACCAGGTCACCGATGAAATAAAACC
>DASTDG010000026.1:0-3610 GCA_035710475.1 Chthoniobacterales bacterium
GGCAGGGACGCCTTTGTGCGCCTCACGCGGGCCGTAAACGTTGAAATAGCGCAGTCCGATGATGATCCAGTCCGGGTTATCGCTCGCTGCGCGCGTCGCGATGTTGTCCATGATCGCCTTAGAAAATGCGTAGACGTTCGCCGGCGCAGCGCCGTTCGATTCCACGCTTGCTTCTTCCGCGGCGCCGTACGTCGCGGCGGACGAGGCGTAGATGATCCGCGTTTTCGTGGGCTGCGCGAACTGCAAAATCCGGCGGAAACTTTCGACGTTATCATGCATTTGGACAAACTGGTCGTGCAAAGTCGTGTCAGTGATGGAGGCGAGATGGAAAATCGTGTCGAACTTCTGGTCGCCGAATTGTTCCTGCCAATTGAGCTTCGCCAAATCCTCCGCGACAAAATCGCCCCGGTAGCCGCGCAGGTTTTTGAAAAAGCCCGAGCGGAAATCGTCGATCACCGTCAGCCGCGCGTCGGCAAATTTTTCCTGCAACGCGAGTGTGAGATTTGAGCCGATGAAACCGGCCCCACCGGTGATGAGGAAGTTGATACGATCAGCCGAACGCACAGCGAGCTTAGTTCAGTCACTAAATAAATCTTGAGCCTCGAATCGCAAGCCGCTACTTCTTCGCCACGGCGAATCCGTCCTGTGGCGGATGCGCGCAGTTCTTTGCGAGCTTAAGGAAAGTGGAACGGCGCGAGAAATCCCGTGTGAATCGGGAGCAGTTGCGCTGCTGTAACTGGATACGACTTCCCAGGGCCAATCGTTGTGGTGGCAGGCGTATCGCCTGCGACTCTGCGGTTGTGCAGCCGAGACGGCTGCCGCCACAGAAACGGTGAAGGCGGGAAGAAGGATGGAGATTACTCGGTAGTTGATGGTTGAGAGTTGATAGTCGGGAGATGCCGGGCGTCTGCCTCTATCAACGATCAACTTAAAACTATCAGCTATTCCGAACGCCAGGAGCCAGAATATTCGACCGTTCCACCTCATTCGTGCGCGTGAGTGCGCGTTACGAAAAAACTTCTTCGCAAAAAGAAGAATGAGAGCTGGGCGATGCGTCATTGTAGCGGCGATCTCTGATCGCCGAAGGGCGACGACGGTCGAAGACCGCCGCTACAGGGGCAAACAAGTCCGACTCTCGGAGTTGGAGGTAACTTGTTATGCAGATTCGCCCAGTAGCTTTTGTTTTACGTCTTTCACGCCGCGGTTGGGGTCGCGCCGCTGTTTACCCTCACCGCCTCGCCGCGGCGAGTGCGCCTCTCCCTCAGGGAGAGGCAATGGTGAGGGCAATCGCAGCCGTAGCCGTTGCGTTTGTCTGTTTTTTCAAGCCGCCCCTTCTACTCGCGCAAGACGCTGTAAGTTCGACATCGGACGTCGAGAGCGAAGCCGAAGCGGAGCCGGTAATTGTGTCTGCGACCCGGACCGACATACCGCTCGATCAATCACCCGCCAGCGCCAGCGTTATCGATTCGCAGGAGCTCGAGCAAAAACAGATCGAGCGCGTGAGCGACGCGTTGCGGGAAGTGCCGGGGCTTTCGGTCGTGCAAACGGGCAGCCCTGGTCAGCTCACTTCCGTATTCACGCGCGGATTGCGCAGTGAACATACACAGGTGTTGCTAGACGGCGTGCCGATTAACCAAGGTTTGCAGGGCGCGTTCAACTTTGCCGACCTGACTACCGACGACATCGACCGAATCGAAATCGTGCGCGGGCCGCAAAGCACTATTTATGGTCCGCGGGCGCTTGCCGGGGTGATTCAGATTTTCACGAAGCAAGGAGAAGGTGAACCGGGGATCACCCTGACTGGCGAAGGCGGCTCGTACGACACCTTCCGCGAAGCGCTGCAAAGCGATGGCAAGATCGACAACTTCGATTACTCGCTAGGCGCAAGCCGTCTCGACACCGATAATGCCCGTCCAAACAATCAGTACCGAAACACCGCGAGCATCGCGAACGTGGGCTGGTCGCCGAATGAACAGTTGCGCCTGAGCAGTCTGTTCACGTATTCGATCAGCGACATCGGCCTGCCGAACACGATCTTCAACCCGAAACCGCGCGACAATTTTTTCACGGAACGCTGGCTCATCGCGCCACATGTCGACCTTCACGTCGGCGACTGGTGGGAACACAAGTTCATCTTCAGCTACGACCACGAACGGCAGATCAATGATCCGAACGAAGACGGTTTTGTCGGGCCGACGCGGGCCCTGTTCGAGCGTACCCAAGTCGATTATCAGAATGATCTGAGGCCAACATCGTGGCTGACGGTCACGTCGGGATTTTTTTATAGCCGCGTGAACGCCGGCCAGGAGCGTCCGTTTGTATCGCAAGCTTTCGGGCCGCAGCCCACCTTTGTCAGCGATCACACGCAAGAGGTCGCCGGCTTTCTTGAAGGCACCGCTAAGATCGACAATTTCATTTTCGTCGCGGGCGGGCGCTTCGACCACTTCAACCAATTCGGCGACGTCTGGACCTATCGCGTCGCTGGCAGTTACAAGATCGACAAAACAGACACCACGCTGCATTCGAGTGTCGCGACCGGCTTCAGCCCGCCGAGCAGCCAGGATAAAATTTTCGGGATGAATTTTGGTCTGCGTCCGGAACGCGATCTCGGCTGGGACATCGGCGTGGAGCAACGGTTGTGGGAGAACCGCGTCACCATCGGCGCGACTTATTTCCACAACGACTTGTCGAACGTGATCGGCTTCAATGGACTGTTCCAGACGCTGAACCTCGGCGCGGCTGAGACGCAGGGAGTCGAGACCGAGCTGCGCGCGCAACCGATTGCCGATCTCATCTTCACCGTGACCTACACATATCTGGAAGCGGAGAAGACTTCATCCGCCGACATTTCGCAGCCGCAAGGCGCGCGTTTGCCGCGCCGCCCGCGCAACGAGGTTTACGTTTCGGCTTCTTACTTGTGGTGGAAAAAATTGCGCACGACGGCGGAGGCAAAGTTCGTCAACGCCCGCGAGGAATTGAATTTCGCCGGGCCGAACTTCGACATCGAAGACTACAGCTTCGTAAACGTGGCGGCCGAATACGAGATCAACTCGCACTTGTCGATCTTTGGCCGCATCGACAACCTGATGAACGAACATTACGCCGAAGTGTTCGGTTTTCCGGCGCTTGGACGGGCGGCTTACGGCGGCGTGAAGCTGCGGTTTTAGCAACCCTTGTCATTCCGAGCGAAGTCGAGGAATCTCTCAACGGAAATGAGTCCGCTGGTTTGGCTCGTGATTGGAATGCTTGCTGGTGGAGTTACCGCCACCGTGATACTTCTGCTCGCTCGCTACAGCAAGCGCGGTGATGGCGTGCAGGACGATCTCGTGCGACGTCTCGAAATCCTCGACCGCGGACTGCGCGATGAGTTTTCGCGCAACCGCGAAGAGGGCGCGGCGGCGGCGAAGGGCCAGCGCGAAGAACTCGGTAAATCTTTGGAGACCGTCCGCACGATTGTCGATCTTCGGTTGAAAGAGCTGCAGCAGGACAACGCGCAACAAATCGAGAGAATGCGCGCGACGGTCGACGAGAAGCTGCAAGGAACGCTGGAGAAACGGCTCGGCGAATCATTCAAGCTGGTGAGTGAACGGTTGGAGCAAGTGCACCGCGG
>DASTDG010000027.1:0-2121 GCA_035710475.1 Chthoniobacterales bacterium
TGCCGCCTCGTGAGCGCCACATTTTCCGCGTGCAAAGCGAGGCCGTTTGCCTCAGAACGACCGCATGACCATCACTCGAAATGTTGGAATGCTGTTGCTGGCGATTTATTTAATTCTCATTGGGATCACCGTGCTGTTCGCAGGGATCGCGATTCCGCCTGTGCTGACCGGCGTGATTGCGCTCGTCGCTGGCATCTTCATTCTTATCGGTCGTTAATTGTCGATCTTGAGTCGTGGCGCCACTTGTCTGGCGCGTGCTTAGCCGCATCGTTGACCGATGCGATTGTCGCGCAAGATCGAGAAGTTGTTGTCGCCTGATGTTTTTCTCAGCGGCTGGGAGCACCTGTGTCGCTGGACACATCCGATCAGCGCCCGCGACATTCTCGCTAGAATTGATGGCGAGCAATTAGCTCGGCTGCGCGAGCGTTACCCTGCACGCGCGAACGCACGCCAAATCAATGCCTACGAAAACGCCGCCTACTGGATTGGGGTCAATGTGCGCCGCGTGCAAGATCTCTGGCTTGATCGCACGCCGCCGTTGCGCATTCTCGATCTCGGCTGCGGCCCCGGTTACTTCCTTTATATCTCTCAATTATTCGGCCACAGCGGCATCGGACTCGACACACCGGATGAGCCGTTGTTCGAGGGGCTGACGCAGCTGCTGAACATTCAGCGCCTGATCGCGCGCATCGAACGCCAGGTTCCTCTGCCCGATCTGGGAGAAGAATTCGACTTAATTACCGCGCACCGCGTTTGCTTCCACCGCATTTCGCGCGTGAGTGAACACGAATGGAGGGAATGGAGCCCGGCCGACTGGAAATTTTTCATCGACGATGTCCGTGCGCGTTTTCTGAAACCGCACGGCCGAATGTTTCTCGAGTTGAACCCGCGCTACGACGGCTCGTCCGCGATCACGCCGGATATTCGCGCGGCATTTCTCGCCGAGGGAGCGCGGATTTCCCGCACGAAGGTGCTATTTGCCGCCGAGCCGAGCAATCGGCCGCGCTTTAAATTGTAGGGCAGGCGCCCCGCCTGCCACAACCTGCCGCTGCGGACACCGGCCGCTACAGTTTCCAGTCTGAGCAGTCCCAGCCGAGCGTTCGTTCCAATCGCAAGATCTCGTCGGCAAAAATTTCATAGAGATGCTTTCGCTCGTCGATTGTCATGGCGCGCTCATACGGAACAACATTCCGGTCCTTACTTCGAATGCGCGGCAGCGGTTTTACGCGAAGAAATTCAAAAACTGAGTTCAGGGCCTCGCGATTGTGGTCGCGGAAGTGCTCGAACTTGATGAGCTTGACCTGCTCACGTGGAAAAAACTTAAATACGCGCGCGAGCTGCTCGGAGTAGAAACCGCGCGCGACGTAAGAAAAGCGCCGCGCCTGCAGCGGGGAGTTTTCCACGACGCGATCCTTTTCGGCTTGCACTGCGTCCAGAAAATCGAGCGGGTCGCGGCGCTTGAAGCGCTGCATGTTCCAGTGGGCAAAGGCACGATCCACCGGGTTTCGCAGCAGGATGATCAATTTGATTGCCGGATTGTAATTCCAAATCCGCTCCATCGCTGGTTTGTAATGTAGATAGTGCGGCGTGCATTCGCCGGCGATTGTTCGCCGCAGCGAATCCGTCCTGTGGCGGATCGATCTTGCGAACCGCGGAAAATGCCGATGCAGCGCTTCGTAGTCGACCGGCTGGCGCGCGAAAAATTCGTCGGTGTCGAAAAAATGCATCTCCTGCTGATCGCCCAAAGTGATCTGCGGATGTTTTTGCAGGAAATAATGCAACGCGGTCGTGCCGGACTTCTGCGCGCCGGCAATGATGAAATTCAACTTGTCGATCTTGCGCTGCTTCGGGCGAAACATGGAAGCTCTGTAGCCACGGGCCTGTGGGCCATTGTTTGTGACGGCAGCATCGTCGCACGACTAAGCTGTGCGGGCGAGCTTCGCGTGTGCGTGCACGCTCGCATAGCAATTGTCGATCTTGCGGGGACGTTTTAGCTTTGCGCGATGATCCTGCGCATTTTCATTTCTTTCGTCACCATGTCTGCCGCCGCGTCTATGCTGCTTGCCGATGAAGGCATGTGGTTGTTCAACAATCCGCCGCTCCAGCGACTGAAAGAGCGCT
>DASTDG010000028.1:0-17772 GCA_035710475.1 Chthoniobacterales bacterium
GGTTGATTGCGCCGGTCTTGAAAACCGGAAGGCCGAAAGGCCTCGTGAGTTCGAATCTCACCCCCTCCGCCGATTAACTCTCGTCTCAACCGCCACTCTTTTGGACGGCGATTCTCCAGACGACAAATCCACTTAGCAGTCCGATGACCGCGGCACAAACTACGTCCGACAAGTAATGCGCGCCGGCGTACATCCGCGAGAACCCGATGAGCGCCGGAATCGCCGCCAGACACGGCAGACCAATTCGCCACCTCGCGAAAGTGAGCACGGCAAAAAACGCAGACGAAGCGAGAACATGACCCGACGGGAATGCGTGAAACTTTGAGCTGAGTCGCGGCCCACTCCAAAGTTCCTCGGCTTTTACCGACGGCCGCGCTCGGCCAGTTGAGATTTTGATTGCGCGGCCGACCAGACCCGCAAGCGCGAGTGCAATCAACATCGACAGGAAAATGCGTGTCCATCTTTTTTGTCCGCGCCACCAAGCAATCGCGAGCAGCACGATTCCAAGACCGAAATGTTCCGGCCAATCGCCAAAACGGCTCACATTAAGCATGAAAATCTTCACCGCTCGGTTTTGATGTTGCGCGAGGAAGTCACGGACGGACTCATCAAAGTAAAACGCAACTCCAATCGCGATCGCGGCGATAATGGCGCCGATCACCCACAGCAAAATCGAACTGCGCTTCACAAATACATTCCCGCCACAATAACCGGGCGCTATTTTGAGCGCGCACTTGAAATCCGCAACCCGCGATTACGCGCTTCTGTTTTTCGGTTGTCTGCTTTTTCACACGATCGGGACGTGGAGTTTGCCTTTAATCGACCGTGATGAACCGCGCTTCGCCGAAGCGTCACGCGAGATGCTCGAGCGCGGCGACTACATCGTTCCGCATTTCAACAATCAATTGCGTCTCGACAAACCTCCCCTCGCCTACTGGGCGCAGGTCGCAAGCTTTGAGGTTTTCGGCGAAAATGACTTTGCCGCGCGTTTTCCCTCAGCCGTCGCGGCGGCGCTCGTGGCATTGTCGATCTTTGCGTGGGGAAATCGGATCGCGGGCGAGCGGATCGGTTGGTGGGCGGCAGTTATTTTCACTCTGTCGCTGCAAACATTCATCCACGCGAAAGCGGCCGTGGCTGACATGTGGCTCGTGTTGTTTGTCACCATTGCGCACTGGAGCGGCTACGAACTGCTGCGAGATAGTCTAACGGATGACGGCGGAAAACGCCCAACGCTCAACTCCGATAAATCGCGAGCAGGCGCCCAACGTCCAACATGGAATTCAGAACATCTACGATGGTGGCTCGCGTTTTATGCGGCACTCGGTCTCGGGTTTCTGGCCAAAGGACCGATCGGCTGGACTCCGCTGTTAACGGTTGCATCGATAAAGGTTTTCGGGCCTGATCTCGCGCTCGCAAAGCGGTTCAAGTTTCTGCGCGGCACTTTGCTCATGCTAGCCATTGTCGCGCTTTGGGGCATTCCGGCTTTGATCCGCACGCACGGCGAATTTCTCGCTATCGGAATCGGGCGGCATGTGATTGGGCGCTCGTTTGCGGCCATGGAGGGGCACGGAGCCAACTCGTTAGGCATTTATCTCCTCCTGCTACCGTTTTATTTCATCACGGTTTTTGTCAGTTTCTTTCCCTGGTCGATCAAACTGCCTCGCCTCGCGCGCCGACTCTGGAACGACCGGGACAAGATCGACAATTATCTCCTCGCCGGTGTGGCTATCGTTTTTCTTATCTTCAGCCTCATCTCGACGAAACTGCCGCATTACATTTTGCCGGCGTTTCCGTTACTTTCGCTTCTGCTCGCGCGGCGATTGGTTGACGAGCAGAAGTTTTTCAAGGCCGCAGCGATAGCAGCAGTTTGCATTTATCTCGTCGTGGCGTTTGTCGTCCCGCCGCTGGCTGCACGATGCTTTCCGGCCAAGCAGCTCTACAATGCCGCGCGCGACTCGCTGCGCCGAGACATGGAATTTGGTGCCGTCGGCTTCGAAGAACCGAGCTTGGTATGGTATTTTCGTACCCGAGTGAACGGCTGGATGAGCTCACTGCGCCCGAAGGATGCAACCGAATTTATGCAGCGACCGGGGGCGAGATTCATCGTTCTGCCGACCAAACTCGCGCACGAACTGTTTCCGATTCCGTCGCGAGCCTGGAAAATGTTTTCCGTATCCGGATTCAACATCGCGAAAGGCGCGCATGTCGAGCTTACCTTGGTGCTGAAGCCACAACAGCTGTAGCGGCGCTCTGTGACCGTCGCTCGAATTAAAATTACAAGTGCGACGCTCATAGAGCGCCGCTACAGAGTCAGTCGTTGCACTTCAGTCTTCGTTTGTTAGGAGTTGCCGACGAATGATTACCTTTCTCGATGGCCGGCTGGTGAGCGCGTTACCAACGCAGGCGATTGTCGATGTTGCCGGCGTCGGCTACGAAGTTCTGATCCCGCTTTCCAGCTACGATCGATTGCCGCAAGTCGGGCAAACAATTCACATTCTCACCCATCTGGCGGTGCGCGAAGATGCCCATGTCCTTTACGGATTCATGACCGTGGCCGAGCGCGATTTGTTTCGCCTGCTCGTCAATAATGTCAGCGGCATCGGCCCCAAGCTCGCCCTCGCCGTGTTGAGCGGAATGAGCGTGACGAATTTCAAAGCCGCGGTGGTGAACTCCGATGTTGCCGCGCTCGCGAAAATCAGCGGGCTCGGCAAAAAAACAGCCGAACGCATTATTCTCGAGCTGAAGGACAAAATTGGTGTTGCCGCGGCGTGGGAAGCGGCCAGCGCGGCCCACGCGCCGACGCCGGAGCAGCAACAAGCGAGTGAAGCTGTGCTCGCATTGATCGCACTCGGTTACAAACAGATCGAGGCGGACAAAGCCGTGCGCGATTTGCAGCAGACTGGCGAAGCGAAATCGGCGGAGGAGTTGCTCAAGCTGGCACTGAAGAAAATAGCGACCGGCCGGTAAACGGAGCGCGAACATCCAAGGTCTGCATTGGGGATTGGACGTTGGACGTTGGATGTCGGACGTTAGGACAAACATGATCGCCGTCGGCGAAGATCGACTCGCAACAATCCGCGACGCTTTTCCGAAAGCCGGACTGTTCGCCGACAAAGACTGGTTGGTCTCGCCCGATCCGTTTCCAATTGAGAGCAAATTTCTCGCCGAACTCGAGCAGCTTGGTCATCGGCTCTACGTTTTTCAACGCGCCTGCAACCAGCTTTACCAGCTCAGTATCAAGGGAAAACAGCCGGCGTGGGTGGCGCGATATCTCGATGCGGGCAAGCCGCCGGAACTAATTGAGTTCTCGCGACGCAAACAAATCCGCGACGATGTGCCGCGCGTTATTCGGCCCGATCTTATCCTGACAGACGAAGGCTACATCATCGCCGAGATCGATTCCGTACCAGGGGGCATCGGCCTTACGGCCTGGTTCAACGAGACGTATTCCGTTTTCGATCCGCACATCATCGGTGGGTCCGACGAAATGCTCGCTGGCTTCGAAACCGTGCTGCCGAATGGCGGAGACATCGTCATCTCGGAGGAATCCGCCACATATCGACCTGAGATGGAATGGCTCGCGGGGCGGCTGCAAGATCGGCAATCCGCCTGTCGCGTCGTCGCCGCCGGGAATTACGAACCGCAAGATGGCCGCGCCGTTTACCGATTTTTCGAGCTGTTTGATCTGCCGAATATTCCGAAGATCGACAATCTGCTTCGCGCGAATGCCCAGGGCCGCGTCACGATTACGCCGCCAGTCAAACCGTATCTCGAGGAGAAAATGTGGTGGGCGCTTTTTTGGCTGCGGCCGCTACGCGAATTTTGGCGGCGCGAACTGGGCGAGAAATATTTCATTAAATTACAGGAAGCGATCCCCTATTCGTGGCTGATGGACCCGACGCCGTTGCCGCAACACGCCGTCATTCCGCGACTAGAAATTCACGAGTGGCGCGAGGCCGCTGGATTTAGTCAAAAGCATCGGGAGCTGCTTCTGAAGGTGAGCGGGTTTTCGCCGCTTGGCTGGGGCAGCCGCGGGGTGTGGTTCGGTAGCGACCTGCCGCACGCCGAATGGGAACGCAAGATCGACAACGCGCTCGCCACCTTCGAATCGTCGCCCACCATCATGCAGCACTTTCACAAGGGCCGGCTCTTTTCGCACCGCTATTGGGATGCGGCGACAAGTGAATTAAAGACAATGAACGGCCGTGTGCGTCTGTGTCCGTATTACTTCATCGACGCCGGTCGCGTGAAACTGTGCGGCGCGCTCGCGACTATCGCTCCTGCCGACAAGAAATTCATTCACGGCATGCAGGACGCGATTCTGGTGCCGTCGGCACGACAATAATTTCGGAGTGCAGGCGATTCGGCAGCTGCCGCGCGGCTTTTTAAACACGCTCGAGCACGTAGCTGCGCCATCGTCGAGCAAAGGACTCTGATACGACTAGTACCCAGCGCTACACCGCACAGTAAGTTCGTGCGTATGAATCGGCCCCGCGGGCGTAAGCTGGCTCGAGTAAAGGTGAAATGCGTCCACGCGAATGAGACCGAGGTCGAGATCCGCATTGGTTTGTAAAAATTTTCGCAGCGTGTGGGCGGAGACATCACGACAACGGCCGAGTGTAATGTGCGGATGCCATGGGCGAAGGTCGGGTTGCAAGCCGACGGCGAGCGCTGCGTCCTGAACGCGTTTGTGAATTTGGAACAAATGCGGGTGGCCTTTCCCGACGCCGACCCAAATTATTTTCGGCGCGCCTTTTGGCGGAAACGTGCCGAGGCAGGTGATTGGCAGGAAAAATGCGCCGAATTGGATGGTTCTGAGTTTTTCGCGCAGCGCAAGATCGACATCTTCGGGGACGTGCCCGAAGAAGCCGAGCGTGAGATGCATTTGGTCGCGGTCGCTCCAACCCACGCCGCGCATGCGCGGATTAAGATCGACAAGTGCATCGCGCGTCGAATCCGGGAGCGAGATCGCGACGAAGAGACGCTTCGACATAAGGCCAAAAACGTCGAACGCTCAACCCGCCTGCGCAATGCTACGGCGCGGGATCGATCACGGCTAGGACTATTGGCATGACTCGTTATTTTTCTCGATCGCTCGGTCGGCCAAATGGGTCACCCACTCGGGGGCAAGTCGCGGAACATCGCCGCCGCGACGCGACTCATTGCCCGCGTCGCCCGTTGTTCCCGGAAGAAAGCGGTTCGCGAGCTTCATTACGTACCCGGTGAGGTTTGGAAAGAGCGCATTGCCGACGATCGCGCCGCGCGCCGCGAAGGTGAGCGTGAGCGAGGGCTGCCCGCGGCGAGACGCCGCGAGGATTTTTCGCGCGGCGCGTTCCGCGTTCATCGAGATGAGCGGCGCGCCCGCGGAGACGGAGAACCAAGCGAACTCGGCGTCATGTTTGCCTTTGAACTTCGCATTCACGTGCGAGCCGGTGCGCATGAGCCCGGGCGCGACGGTGGTGACATAGATGTTCTCGCGGGCCAACTCGGCACGAAGTGAATCGGACAGACCGGTCAGTGCGAATTTGCTCGCGCAATACGCGGCGAGATGCGGCACGGCGATTTTGCCGCCGATTGACGAGATGTTAACTATGCGCCCGCCGCGCTGGCGTCGCATTGCGGGGATGACTTGCATGATCAGCTCGAGTGGCGCCCAGAAATGGATTCCCATGCAGCGCTCGAAATCTTCACGGCTCATGTGCTCGAACGGGCCGACTTCGATGATTCCGGCGTTGTTGATCAAGATGTCGATCCTGCCGAAGCGCTCTAGCGTTTGCTGGACTGCGGATTCGATTTGCCCCCGATCGTGCAGGTCGCATTGAAGCGTCAGGGCTTCTCCGCTACGCGCGGAAAGATCTGATCGAGCCCGCGCGAGCGCATCGGGATCGCGCGCAAGAATAGCAACGCGGCCACCTTCATCGCAAATCTGCCGTGCGAGCACGAGACCAAGTCCACGCGAGCCGCCACTGATGAGGGCGACTTTGTCTTGGAACGAAAATCGGCTGCGGTATACGCGCGACGCAATGCAGCCGCCGAAGACGAGGATGAGGACGGAAATGAACCAGCGCATCTGGAAAATGATTCGCGCGCAATCTAGCCAATGGATTCGACAAAGGCAGGACGCCTATGTCCCGTGCCTGCGATTGAACCGGGCGACTTCGCGCGCGGTCTCGCGCTCGACAGCGCGCTTTTTCAAATCGGCGCGTTTATCTCGTGCGGTTTTGCCGGCGGCGACGCCGAGCTCAGCCTTCAGCTTTCCGTTTTTCCAGTAAAGCTTCAAGACAACGAGAGCGCGGCCGCCGATTTGCGTTTCGCCGTACAGTTTGTCGATTTCTTGTCGATGTAAAAGAAGTTTGCGCACGCGTTTGGGCGCAGGCACCTCATGACTCGCCTTTTCGTACGGCTGAATGTCGGCGTTATAGAGAAAAGCTTCGCCATTCTCGACCCGAGCGAACGCGTCGTTGATGTTCGCTTTGCCGGCGCGAACGGATTTGACTTCGCTGCCTTTAAGCGCGATGCCGGCCTCGTAGCGCTCGAGGATGTGAAAGTCGCGCAGCGCCTTGCGATTGAGGATCGACTCGGCGGCCATAGCAGCACGCGCCGCGGCGTCACGAGTTACGCGTTGTCGGCGGAACCCGAAAGCGATTCGTAACTGAGCTTGTCTTCGATGATCTCCTTCAGGGCGATGTCGGTGAGCGACATACGCGGCGTGATCTCTACCATCGGCCGATGGCCGAGGCCAAGCTGACGCACGCGTTTCGAGACAACATTGATGAGCAGCTGCTGGTTTGGGATTTTTCGAGCGGCTTCCTGGAGGAGTTGAGTCGTCATATGGCGCAATGAATGAACGGCGCGCAATGTGCCGTTCGGGAATTGAAGAAGGGTTGGCGACTCGCCTGCTAAAGCGACGAGAGTAAGCTGCGGAGCGAGCATGATAAAAAGAAGCGTTGACTGTGCGAGCAGCGCAGCGGCTTGTCAACCGATTTGTGTGTGCGCTGTGTCGATCTCGCGGGCGATGAAATGCTCCTGCGATAGCGAACCGATTCTGCCGTGTGGCCAGGTGGCCTAACTACCGGATGTCTTCCACGTAGCTGGTAATGCGGTAGTCGACAGCGTCCCCTTCGAGCCCGAGCTCCCGATCGTAATGCCAGCTAACATTGCCGTTCGCATAGAAGGTCTTGCATACAACTGCGCCGGTGAGATCGGGATTGCCGTTAATAGAGACATCAGCGCCGGGGCCGTAGAAGACGGCCGCAAAATTACCCGGCGGATTAATATTAATATGCTGCATGGTGGAAGGATCGGTCGGACTTATGGCGTAGTACTGCAGATTAGCGGCAATGCCGCTCTCGTTGATGATGTCGCGTCCTTTGACGTCCATGTTGCCATCGACAAAGATCTTCGCCTTGACGAGTGGCTTGGTGTCGATTGAGCCGCTAACATCGCCTGTGACATGCAATGCGACATAGGTTTTTTGCGAACCAAACGAATTGATAGTTAACTGCCCAGACAACGAAGACAGTAAGTAGAGGGTTGGGTTCGCTTCCGTACCGGCGGCTGGAGGGGTGATGATAACGGTGCTCGTCACCGCGGCTGGCGAAGGCTGAGGCAAAGGCAGGTTTGTAGGCAAATAATAGCGCTCAACGCTGAAAGGGACGTTATTATCGATCGTGCCGCTGATGTATTGCGACCGCACGATCGTGCCGCCGTTCGTCGCGACATCCCCGTAAATCCAGCCACGAACCGTAGCCACGGCGGTGTCGATCTCAACATTGCCGCTGCGCGAATCGCTGTAATGCGGATCATTTGGGCTGAGCGCGGCGAAATAATATGCACCATTGCGCGAATCGAAGCTGTCGATCATGGCAGCGTCGCCCAGGCCATAAAACGTGCCAATGCATTTGATGGCTGCTTCAAACGGCGTAATCGGCGCGCAAACTTGTTCGATTCGGCGCGTGATTTGAGGCTGCGCGACGGGAATAATGGCCTTGCTTGTGCCATCACCGCTTGGCCCGTAGGCGGCAATGAAATGGTCGTAGTTGAAATCGACCTTACGCAGCAGGCTATCCCCGCGAGAGCCAGTAAGCATCCGGTCGTCCATCCCGGTACGTTTGAGCCCGCGCACTGGAGCGGTGCCTCTGCTGCGGATGCGATACCAAGGGTTGCCATTCCAGGCGTCGTAATAAAAGATGTCCACCGTGCTGCTCGTCGTTAGGTTCGAGCCGAACGTCACCGGTGTGTTGGCGTAAACGCCACCGGTGTAGGTCCAGCCAGCAAAGGCGTGGGAAGGATCCATCACCGTGTTTCGCACCTGCGCATAAGCGATATCGCCGCCGCCCTCGGCGGCGTGTAACGCTTCTTTCCAGCCGCGGACCTGATTAGAAGCGGCGTTATAGCGGGTGGCGCAGTTTAACAGCACGCTGCCGCCGATCATCGAGACAATGAGAATGGTGCACAGCGCGCAGACCAGGACGTTGGCGTTTTCGCCGGACTGCGGCTGGTTCATGTCGATCTTGCGATTGTCGATCTCGCCGGCGGCACGAGATCAGCCGCGGCGGCGATTGCGCAAGTAAGCCGTGGCGCAAACCGTCGTGCCACTGCGTTCGGCCGTCGCATTCGCGGATGTGAAGATAGGCAAGAACGTGACCGTGGTGCTAGTGTATTCGGTATTTGCCAGCTCAACGTCGGTCCACTGGGGAACGAGTTGATCGGTGGCAGAGGCGATTGTGGTTACAACGCCATTCTCGGTCCGCAGAATCGATTGGCCGCTGATCGCATAAACGACCGAGCTGGTGCTCGAGCCGTAATTGACCTGCGAGCCGCTGCGCGAGTAGGAAACCGTCGGCGTCCGGGGCGTGCCAATGAGCGATGGATTAGCAACCGCCTCCGGATCGCCAGCTTGAATGATGTATTTCGGCACGGTTATCGACACGCTCTGCAGGTCACTCGACGTGGTGACGATGAGCCCGCGCTTCACGTCGCGGCTCAAGTAGTCAATAATGCGGATCTGCTGCATGTGGGTCGCGAAAAAGTTATCGATCGCATTGAAGCTTTTCTGTAGTCCAATTGACGCCGTAATGGCGGCGACGAAAACGATCGAGCTGATGCCGAGAGCGACCGTTGTTTCAACCAGAGTGAAGCCGAGGCGATTGCGCGTAGAGTGTGCGATTTTCATTTTTTGGTGCCGTTTGATATGATCGAGGTTAATTGTTCGCTGCGGGCACGGGTGCCCAAAGACATCATCCACGAAATGGCGACGTCTACTTGAACGAGCGTCGAGCCGAGATCAGCGGCCACAGAGTCGGCGGTGACGGTGCCATTGGCGGAGCGCGTGAACTGCGTGACCCCACTCGCTGTTGGGTACGCGCTAATTTTGACTACTTCAGTAGCCTTTTTAGCGAATTCGGAAGCATTGGCAGGCGAACTCAACAAATTCTGCACGTACGAGCTGTTCGTTAGATCGCTAAAGGCGAGGTTACGCAGAGTTTCAGCCCGATCATTCACAAGCTGGAGCGCGGCGATTGATTCCTTGCTGGCGTCGATGTAGCGAAGACAGACGGCGTTCAGTTCGAATATCGATCCAAAGAACACAGCCAGGAGGAGCGCTGCGACTAGTACTTCCGGCATTGTTGTTCCGGCTTGGGTGCTCAGTGAGTTCCGCTTCATGCCACGTGATTCTAGAATGTATAAAAATTCAGCAGAATTCATACCCATTTCCTCTCACCGCCGAGAACGCCTCTCCCGATTGCGAGTTCATAGCCACGCTTTCGCAAAATCGACATTCAGCGGCCCTTCTTGGAGCTCGGGCCCGTGCCAACTGTCCTCGGTTGGCGCACCGAATTCAGGCTTCGGGACGAGCACAGCGCGCGATCAAGAGAGTGCTTGTTCTGCAGCTTTTTACGAGCATGTTACGGCGATTCGCCAACCAACCCGTGCTCGTGGCAGCGGCTGGGGAATCGAATGGCGGGCTGTGGCTCAGCTTGGTAGAGCGCTGCGTTCGGGACGCAGAGGCCGTGGGTTCAAATCCCACCAGCCCGACAGTTCATGTAAGCGGCAGCAGCGCTTTGGGCGAAAGCGCGCGGTGAGGCATTGTGAATCAGACTGAATTCAGCGCGATTGCTCTTTCTGGCTTTACGGTGGCGTTTTTTCACGTGGCGATGCCGACGCACTGGCTGCCGTTTGTGTTAACCGCGCGCGCACAGCGATGGTCCCGAGCGAAAGCCTTGGCAATTACCGCGCTCGCTGCCAGCGGTCACGTCGTTTTCACTGCTCTTCTTGGGTTACTCGTGACCGTTTTTGGATTCGCTTTGCATGAGCGAACAGCAGCGTGGTTTCCACGCGTCGGCGGCAGCGTGCTGGTGCTATTTGGGTTGTTACATCTGTACCGGCAAGTACTTGGCCATGTGCATGGTCACAGTCGCGTCATTGGGGAGGATCCTCGCGTTCACGCCGCGCATGGCGCGTTCGGACATGAGCTGGAGATCGAGAGGCATGACGCTACGCATGTTCCAGACCACGTCGCCATCACGAGCTTACTGGCGCTCTTGACGTTCTCGCCTTGCGAAGCCTTTGTTCCCTTTTACATCTCGGGCCTGCACTATGGCTGGTTCGGGTTTTGGCTTTTAACCGCAATTCTGTCAATCGCTACCTTGACAGGCATGGTCGCACTAACCTGGCTCACTCTCGTTGGGATAAGACAGATCGCACTGCGTCAGCTCGAACGTTACGAGCTTGGGGTGATGGGCATTTTGCTTTGTGCAGTCGGTGTGCTGATCATTATCTTCAACCCATGAGAAGGGTCGATGCCCGAACAGCTAATTACGATCGGTCAACTCGGGCCTCGGAAAAGAGAGTTGCAGGAACTTGTCTGAACTGATGGGATTGCGACCGGCTGATCGGAAGCGCCACTTGCACGTATGGGGTCGTTAAAAAAGAGACGCAAAGCGAAAATATCCAAACACAAGCGCCGTAAACGGATGAAGCTGAACCGGCATAAAAAGCGCCTCCGCTACAAAGCGTAGGCGATCTGCGTTTGAACCTTACACCGGCGGCGTTGGTTTGCAGAAGCTAACCCGCGCGGCTAGACTCGCTCATGCGTGCGCGGAACAGTTACATGGGTGCAGTTGTTCTGTTGAGTTTGTGTTTCGCGCTGCCCTGCTTCAGCGGCAATTTCGTACGTCCGCGTGAAGCCCTGCCAACCCTGTCGCCGCCGAAGCTACGAACCGGTGCGATCCCTCAGGATGACTCATTCAGTGCCGTCGCCGCCAAGGACCTCACTCTGCGAGTCGACGGCGAACATAAAGCCGAAGCGCTCGCGCATTTCGTCGAAGGCAATGCGTTCGAAGAAAACGGCGAAATGGATAAAGCGTTGCACGCGTACCGCGAGGTACTAAATGTCGATCCTGGGCAAAGCGAGCTTGCCTCCCACGTGGCCGAGTTGCTCAGCCGGCAAAGCGATTTCCCGCAAGCGATCGATGTCCTGAAAGACGCCATCGCTGTCAATCCCAATAAGGCGGAGCCGTATCTGCAGCTCGCGTTCATTTATGCGAGGTACCTCAAACGATCCGATCAGGCCATCGAATATGTGAATCGCGCGATCGCACTTGATCCACGCGACATCGACGCTTATCAGCGCCTGTTCGAACTACTGTCGGCCGCTGGCGACGATAAAAAAGCGCTGCAAGCGCTGGAGCGCGCCGCGAAGGTGCAGACTGACAACGCCAGCTTTTGGGCACGGCTGGGAAAACTCTACGCTGCTGCCATTTTCGAGCCGGGTCGCAACCCTAAACCCACCGAGAGGGCGCGGGTAAACGAGATTTTCAAGAAAGCCGCCGAGAACGGCAAGGATGACGCGAACATCCTCAAGGATGTCGCGGATTTCTACGCTTCTTCGCAGCAATTGCAGCAAGCGATCCCGCTTTACCTCAGGGTCCTCGAGTTACAACCGGATGATGTCAACGCGCGTGAAAAACTCGCGACCGGCTTTGTGCTCACCAACCAGCGAGCAAAAGCAATCGAAATGCTTGCGCAGCTTATTAAAGAGCACCCTGAGAAGTACGAGCCATATGATCTGCTTGCCCAAATTTTCGAGGACGACGCTCGCTCGCTCGAGCGCGCGAATCGCAACCAAGAAGCAAAGCTGCAATATGAACAGGCGGCAGCAAACTACGAGCAGAGCCTCTTAATCGCTCCGACCCATCCGAACACGTACTTGCGCCTCGCGGAGCTGCTGCTTGGACCGTGCAAAGATGCACAACGCGCAGTGAAACTTCTGAGCGAAGCGCGGCGGCGTTTCCCGAATGCGCCAGAGCTCATCTATTATATGGCTCTCGCGCAACGCGAAGCCAAGCATCCGCAAGAAGCCGTTGCCACATTCGAAGAGGCACGCCATGAAGCCGAGCTGGAGGACAGCGAGATGGCCAATGCCCGCTTCTATTTTAACTACGGAGCGACTGCCGAACAGGCCGGCTTATATGAGAAAGCAGCCGACCTGTTTCGCAAATCTATCGCCATGGACCCGGCAAACGCGGCCGACGCCTGCAACTACTTAGGCTACATGTGGGTGCAGCAGAACGCGCATTTGGATGAAGCTGAAGCGATGATCAAACGCGCGCTCCAAAGCGAACCGGATAATGGCGCCTATCTCGACAGCCTGGGCTGGCTTGAGTTTCGCCAGGGCAAATTCGAGCAGGCATTGAAGGATTTGCTTCGGGCAGCCAAGAGTCTGACGCGGGATGATCCCGTCGTTTACGAGCACATAGGCGATGCTTACTTGCAGCTGAAGCGAATGCCTCAGGCGCTCGAGGCTTGGCAGAAGGCACTTGCGCTCGACCCAGAAAACAAAACGCTCGCCGGAAAGATCGAGAGTACCAAAACGATGATGAGCAAAAGCGAACCGCCAAATAGCGGGGCGTGACAACTCAACGGAGATGTCGATCTTGCTCCGCCCTCGCCTCGCTCGAGCAGACACACGCGCGCCACGCGGATGAGAAACTACCCCACTGCTTGGCAGCGCAAGTTGATGTGGGCGGCGCTTTCCGCCTTTTTTACCGTGTTGCTCATAGCGGTAGCCGCTTCAGCGATCTGGGTGGTCGCAAATCTGCTTAGCTTTCTTCAGCCGATTCTCATCCCTGTCGCGATCGCTGTCATTCTCGCGTATCTTTTCGATCCACTGGTCACCAAGCTTGAACGCGGGCTGCTTACCCGCACCAAAGCCATCCTGCTCATTTTCGCGGTCGCGTTTCTCTTCCTCGCCGGCTTGATAGCTTGGGTTGCACCGACGGTTTCGATGCAGAGCGCGAATTTCGCGCGCGAGCTTCCTAACTACACCCAGAAGGCGCGCGACCGTATTGTTGACGTTATTGTTCGCTTCAATCGCACTTTCGCCGCTCCGAGCCGGCGCGGCAAAACCGTATCGCCGAGCTCCGGCATCGTTAACTTGCTTTTAGGAACTCCATCTCCGCAAGCCTCTGCCGCCGCCTCAGCCACCCCTGTGCCTCCGCCGGCCGCTGTTGCACCGGGTGCAAGCGTTACACCGGCGCCGGTCAAACTCACCTCGGCAGATCGGCAGCGCTTGCAAGCCTATTTCGATCAGTTGATTCCGAATCTGGAGCGAAACATCCCGACACTCGCGGCACAGCTCTGGGACATTTTGAAGAAGAGTATTGGCGGGTTTCTCGGGTTCACCGGATTTCTGCTCAGTCTGGTGCTGGTGCCGATCTACTTGTTCTTCCTGCTCAAAGAGCGACCGCGAATCGAACGCCGCTGGAAGGATTATCTCCCGCTGCGCGATTCGCCCTTGAAGAATGAAATCGCGGAAGTTCTATCGCAGATCAACGACTACATCATCGCTTATTTTCGTGGTCAGCTTCTCGTCTGTTTGGTCGACGGCGTTCTCATCGGCAGTGCTCTGATGCTTTTCGGACTTAACTTCGCGGCGCTCATCGGCATGCTCGTTGTCATCCTCACGATGGTTCCTTACATCGGCATCGTCCTGTGCTGGGTGCCAGCGGTACTGATCGCGGCATTTCAATGGGGCGACTGGTGGCACCCGTTCTGGGTCACCGTCATCTTTGTTGTCATTCAAAACCTTGAAGGAATGTTTTACGCGCCGCGGATCGTCGGGAATTCGGTCGGCCTGCATCCGATGACAGTGATTGTGTCGATCTTCGTCTGGGGGCTTCTGATTGGCGGAGTGCTCGGACCAATTCTTGCCGTCCCATTGACAGCGACGCTCAAGGTGCTGCTAATGCGTTATGTTTGGGCACCCCGCGTCCGCGAAGAAGAGATTGCGGAAATCGAGCAGGTCCCGGTCGTCGCAGAATCGGAACGCGCGAAAGCTTAGCCCTGCTCGACCCTCCCGCGGTGTGCGATGCAGTTGCGTTCTCCCTCGGCCGGAACATACAACTAAATAAATGGCGGAAAAATCAAGACGGCGGCGCATCAGAAGATCTCGCCGGTCCTCTGGCCGCAAGTTTGTGCCGCGCTTCATCCGTCACTCGCCCCGGGTGCGGCTGTTTGCTGTCATCGGGATTGCTGCTGCCATTTTCGTGATCGCGATGTTTTTCCTTGGTTCGGTGGCTAAGGCTTACAATCATTGGCGACAGAATCGGCTTTTGCAGCGTGCGAACACTCTGTTGAACGAGGCGGCCTCGAAGGAGATAGCCACTGCAACACGAAAGAACGACCTCGAACAAGCAATGCGGATCGGCAAAGAAGTCTTGCGACTTCGTCCCGATTCGCTCTCTGCATACTACGTGCTGGCCGAGGCTGCCGAAAAAAGCAATCTTGAGGAAACAGTGGGGTGGCGAGCGCAGATCGCGCGTCTTCTCCCGCACGATTTGGACAGCCAGCTTAATCTCGCATCAGCGGCATTGCGGTTTGGCCAGCTCGACCTCGCACGCAAGGCGCTCGAAAAAGTTCCAGCCGTCGACCGCGACCGTGCTCCATTCCACGTTGTGGCCGGTTGGCTCGCCCGCGCGGAGGGCAACGTCTCCGAGCAAGAACACCAATTTGCTGCAGCGGTGAAGAAGGAGCCGGGCAATGATCTTTACCAATTCAATTTGGCCGTCTTGCGCATCCGCTCGCCTGATCCAGACAAGCGCGCCGATGCGCGTGCCACCCTCGAGCGGTTGAGTAAAACGACCGGCTTCCGGGCCGGTGCACTGCGCGCCTTGCTCAACGATGCGGTCGAGCGCAGCGATTTCGCCGCGGCCGACAGCATCGCCCAGCAGCTGCAAATGATCCAGCAGGTCACCTTCAATGACTATCTGCTTTGCCTGAACTTCTATCGCAAGCTTGACGACAAAAAATTTGGCGCGCTGCTGCAGAAAGTGAAAGCGTTTGCCGCGCACGATCCCTCCGAGGTCGCGCTGCTAATGAGCTGGATGAACACCAACGGTCTCGCCGCTGAAGTGCTGGAGTGGCTCGATAAATTGCCCTCGGAAATTTCCACTCACCCGCCAGTCGCGATCACTGTCGCGGAGGCATTCGCGGCCGCAAAAAACTGGTCGCGCCTCAAACGTTGGACCCGCACCGGCTCCTGGAAAGACGCCGATTATTTACGGCTTGCTTATCAGGCGCTGGCCGCGCGCCAATCGCGGCAATCCGGCGGCGAAGCCGAGTTCAATTCGCTCTGGCGTTCAGCCGAACGCGAGGCTGACGAACAACCCGAGTACCAGGCGCAACTCGCACGCTTGGCCACGAAATGGAATCTCACCATCGAGGCCGATGCATTATGGTCGCGAGTCGCGGTAACGCCGCCGCTGCGCCGCGAGGCGCTCAACGCCCTCTACCATATCTATCGCGAGAACAATGAGCTGGCAAAAATCTACGACGTGCTGCAGCGCCTCCACCAAACTTCGCCTAACGAACCGGCGATCACGGCCAATCTCGCGCGGCTGGGCATGAACCTCGACCAAAACACCGACCAGGCCCATCGCCTCGCCAGAGAAGCTTATGAGCGCGCACCGGAGGATACGAATTGCGCCGTGACCTACGCCTATTCACTCTACGGCATGGGCCGGACCAGCGACGCGATCGAGGTTTTGAAAAAATTGCCGCCGGAACAACTGCACGATCCACATGCCGCGGTTTACGTCGCCGCGATGTTGCTCGACGAAAACCAGCCGGATGCGGCCGGAGAGTACATCCAGGCTGCCGCGCATAGCCGCCTTTATGTGGAAGAAAAATCGCTCTTGGAGGAGGCGAAGACGAAACAAGCAGCGCTGCTTGCGGCGGCTTCGCTTTCCCCCTCGCCAGCCGATTCACCCGCGGTTCTCGGTTCCTCGCCGGTTGCGCCAACGGCTACGCCCGTGCCGAGCCCGACAGCTTCGCCTCTGCCTTCACCATCGCCGCGCTGACTTCGGGATCATTCGTCGATTGCCTTTGTCCAGTCGCTAATTTCCGCCGGTCCCATTTGCACCCGCGATTCCAAGCGCGCATCACGAAAACCGCGCTCTTTCACGTCGATCAAATATTGAGCACGGGACAGCAACGTGCCTCGACAAATTCGCTCGGCGAGCGGCTTCGCTTCATTTGGGAAACGTTGCACCAGCTCTTCCATTACGTGCTTGGGAATTCGCCCCCGCTCGTTCGGATAAATGTAACCGAACAATACGAGATGACTCAGCAGCACTTCCCAATCTGGTCCGAACCGGTCAAGCAAATGCCGCCAATCGATCCGCTCGGCGCAGCTCTGAAATAGATGCGCCACATCGGCGCCGTCGTAACGCTCGCGTTCCATGATGAACGCTTTCATCCACACAATTTCCTCGGGTGGGCATAGCTGAACTGCGCTCCGGAGTAGCTCGGCACGCTCTGCCCGCGCGAACCACAAATCGTCCACGCCGCACAATCCGTTTCCGGCGCGAAAAATCAGATCGATGAGATCGGTGCCGGCTCGCACCTTCGCCAGCCAATGCGGGTAAGTTTTTTCCGCTCCATAGCCGGCGCGCTGAAACGCGTCCAACGCACGATCGACATCTCTCGGCCGCAGAAATAAATCGAAGTCTTTCGTGTCACGGGAGATTCCGGTGTAGAACGCAAACGCGTACGCGCCGCCAACCAGAAACGGTACTCCTGCGCGCTCCAATACGCACATCGATTCGCGGTAGAAATCGGCGGAGCCTTTTTCCCCATTGGGCATCACCCTCAATACGATGCCGCTTCCTCATATGCGTGCATAACCATTGTCGATCCTCCTCCAGGTGTCGCAACCGCTCGGCCGATCCAAACCGAACGTCCGCTACCTGACGCGCGTCCGTATTACTCTTTCGAACCGATGGCTCAGCGCAAACTACGCATCGCCGCTACCGCCGATATTCATTACGGCAAACATTCACGGGGCGCGCTGCACGACACATTCGAGGAGATCTCGCGCGCGGCCGACGTTCTCCTGCTCTGCGGCGATCTGACCGATTACGGTCTCGCCGAAGAAGCCGAACAACTCGTCGCCGACCTCCGTGCCGCTGTTCGCATCCCGACAATCGCCGTGCTCGGCAATCACGATTTCGAGTCCGGCGAATCGGAGCTTGTGTGCAAAGTGCTCGATGGCGCCGGTGTCAACGTGCTCAATGGCGAGGCCGTCGAAATCGCAGGCGTTGGTTTTGCCGGCGTCTGCGGATTCGCCGGCGGGTTCGGCCGCCGGATGCTGAATGCGTGGGGGGAACCGCTCATCAAACAATTCGTTCAGGAAGCACTCGATCATGCCGTTCGACTCGAGCAGGCGCTCGCGAAACTCCGCACCGATAGGCGCATTGCCGTTCTGCATTA
>DASTDG010000029.1:0-3901 GCA_035710475.1 Chthoniobacterales bacterium
GCCGTGGACAGCATCCCGCAGGTGCCTACCACCGACTACAACGCTTTGTCAGATGTGGCCGGCACCGGCTTCTGGTCCCCCTACGGTCCGTAGCAGAATCTGACGATTCATCCACCTGTCATTCTCGCCAACGAGAGTGACAGGGAATGAGTCGTAGGGTGCGAATAGTGCCCTCACGACTGGAGTAAAAGATAGAAAGAAATACGCACTTATGTTTACCAAACTGACAGCCAAACGTGCGGGATTCACGCTGGTGGAAATCATGATTGTGGTCGCGATCATCGCGCTGCTCGCGGCCATCGCCGTTCCTGGGTTTCTCCGGGCTCGCAAACGCTCCCAAGCCAGTCGCATTCTCAACGATCTTCGTTTAATCGATTCTGCTGTTGATCAGTACGCCATCGAGCACGGCAAAAAGACTGATGACACAGTTCTCGTCGCCGACTGGACGGCATACGTGAAGAAAAACGCGGTTCTCGCCAACACCGGCCAGGATGTTCTCGGGAATTCTTACGGCGACCAAACCGTCGACCAGGTACCACAGGTTCCGAGCGCGACTTACAATTCACTTTCGGATGTCGCCGGCACCGGTTTCTGGTCGCCGTACGGCCCCTAAATAGCTGCCGCTTCCAATGAGAGCGTCCATTCCCAGATGGGAAGGACGCTCTTGTGCATTTCAGGCATTGAGCAATTTGCAGGCGGCCGGATCGCGCCGCTTCGGTAGATCGAGAATCGCCGCGAAGTTAACTCGAGCGACAGGCTCGCTCGCCTGTAACATCGCGGGCTACACACGCAAAACCTCGGTTCGCGTTTTACTGCTTCTGCTTGTCGGTGCTGCTGCGCACGCACCTGCGTTACAGGGAGAATTCGTTTGGGACGATCAGTATCTGGCCCACGACAATCCTCTGATCAAGAGCCCAATTCTCGTGCTCGAGACATTCCGCCAATACCTCTTCCTCGACTCGTTTTCCACGCACTATCGGCCGGTGCAGAACATCTCTTTCATGCTCGATTACTTTTTTTGGAACACGAACACGTTTGGCTTTCACCTGACTAACGTGTTGCTCCATGTTACGGGCGGCGTTCTGCTTTACTTTTTGCTGCGGCAGTTGTTCGCGTCGCTGATCTTTCCGCGTGCTTCAGTTGCTGTGCGGACCCGCTCCGCAACGCGTGTTCAGTGGACTTCCCTCAGCGCATTCCTCGTGAGCATGGTTTGGATCGTCCATCCGGTTCACAGCGCCGCAGTCGATTACATCTCGGGACGCGCGGACAGTCTCGCTTTTGTTTTCGCCTGCGCCGGATGGCTGCTGTTCATGCGCGGCCGCAACGGTGCGCATCGAGGCATCCAGATCGGCTGCTATTCCCTGGCCGGCCTGCTGGCCCTGCTCGCGCTGCTATCGCGCGAGGTTGCGGTGGTGTGGCTATTGCTTTTTCTGGTCCACCTCTTTTTTGTCGAGCGACACAAAGCCATTGGAGTCGGTCAGCGCGTCGTCGCGTTGTGCAGTTGTCTGCTTCTGATCGTTATCTATCTGGGTTTACGAGAACTTCCCAGCCCGCGTGTAAGCGCCAGCGTGCAGGACAACTGGAGTGCGCCGGTGCGTGCGGCATTGATGGCTCGTGCGCTCGGCGATTATGCCCGATTGCTCGTCTTTCCGACAAACCTGCACATGGAGCGCACGGTGTTTAACACTGCCGGTATCGGCAATAACTCCGAGTGGCGACAAGCGATTGGAGCGGAATACCTGTCCATTATCGGCTTGCTCTTTTTCGCCGTGCTCATCTGCGGCAGCCTTAAGCGCGGCCGTGCGCAGACGATGCGAATTTTCGGCGCCGCTTGGTTTCTCGCGGGCTACTTGCCGATCTCGAATCTAATTCAATTAAATGCGACGGTTGCCGAACACTGGCTGTACCTGCCGAGCGTAGGTTTTCTTATTTTTATCGCCGGTTCGTTGCTCGAGTTACCACGCGCGTGGCAAAACAGAGTCGCCGTATGCGCGCTCAGTACCGTCATGGCACTCGGTACGGCTAGTTTTGTCCGCAGTAGCGATTGGGTAAGCGGCGAGACATTTTACAAGCGGACGTTGGCGAGCGGCGGCACCAGCGCGAGAGTTATCACGAATCTCGCCCGTATTTACGCCGAGCGACATGACTATCCTGCCGCAGAGAGAATGCTGCGGCGAGTCATGGAAGTTGCACCAGATTACTCGATCGCGATCAACAATCTCGCCGACCTCCTGTTTCACAATGGGAAAATGGCTGAAGCAGAAAAGTTGTTTCGTCACTCGGCCGAAGTCGCTGCCGAGCGGAGTCGTTATCCGCGACCGTGGATCGGCGCGGTCAATGTTGCCATCGTTCGCCACAAGGCCAGGGACGATGAGCAAGCCCTCGCCACTCTGGCGAAAGAACGCGCCGCGCATCCGAATGTTTGGGATATAGTCAGCTACGAGTCTGAGATCTTGCGTCAAAGTAAGGGACCAGAGGCAGCCTTGCCATTGGTCAAAGAGTTTGTTCGCGCGAATTGGTGGCATTATGGCGCGGCGCTCGCTTTGGGTCGCCTGTATGCCGAAAAAGGCGATTTCGATCGTGCTCACAATGCGCTGCGACATGCGAGCCGGCTCGACGTGCACGATACGCAGGCGCTTAGCCTCCTCGCCACTATGAGTATGCAGCAGAATCACCTCGAAGATGCCTGTCGAATTCAGCGCCGCGCGATCGCGCGCCAACCAGATGAGCCGCGGCAGTACATCCTGCTCTCGAACATCCTCGAAAAAATGGGCCGGGAGGATGAAGCACGCGCCGCGCTTGCGCATGTGTCACAGCTTCGCGAGTTCGCACATCACGAGTCGACCCTGCTGAACTAACTGCCCGCTCCTGCTCGCATGCCTTTGACCTGGTCGCGGCACGCCGCTACGATTGCGGGCCCGTCTTCGGCTCACTTATGGCCGCGCGCATTTATTCCGATAACGATGTCGATCTCGCGTGGCTGAAAGGAAAAGTCTGTGCGGTGATTGGCTTTGGTGCGCAGGGACATGCCCAGGCGTTAAATCTCAGGGACAGTGGCTTCTCTCCGGTAATCGGTTTGTACCGCGGCAGCCCCTCGCGACGTGTGGCGAAGGCTCACGGCATGGTCGTTGTGGACACGCCGGAAGCGGTCCGGCGCGGGGACATCATTTTCCTGGCGCTGCCGGACACAAGCATGCCGAAAATTTTCGAAAATGAGATCGCGGCAGCGCTTCAGCCGGGACAGACGCTTCTTTTTGCGCACGGCTTTGCCATTTATTATCGGACAATTGTTCCGCGGCGAGATGTCGATGTTGTGTTGGTTGCGCCGAAGGGTCTTGGCCCGATGGTGCGGCGCGAATTTCTCGCTGGGCGCGGTGTGCCAGCCTTAGTAGCGGTACATCAAAATCCGAGCAGGCGCGCCAAGAAAACCGCGTTGGCCTGGGCCAAAGCGATCGGCTGCACCCGCGCCGGCGTTATCGAGACGACATTTCGCGAGGAGACGGAGACGGACCTGTTTGGCGAACAAGCCGTGCTTTGTGGCGGTACGAGCGCCCTCATCCGCGCTGGTTTTGAAACGCTCGTCGATGCCGGATATCCGCCGGAGCTCGCGTATTTCGAATGTCTGCATGAGCTGAAGTTTATTGTTGATCTCATTCACGAAGCCGGAATTGCCGGCATGACCAAGCTGATCTCAGATACCGCGAAATGGGGCGAATTTGTCGTTGGACCGAAAATCATTGACCGCGCGGTGAAGAAGCGCATGGCAGCGGCCTTACGCGAAATCCGCTCCGGGAAATTCGCGCGCGAATTCATTAAGCAAATGTCGAGTGGTCGCAAACGTTACGAGCAATTGCTTCGCACCGCGGCGCATCACCCGCTTGAGAGAGTGGGACGGAAACTC
>DASTDG010000030.1:0-2238 GCA_035710475.1 Chthoniobacterales bacterium
CTTGCACGCGAAGCAGAGAGTAGCTCCGGCGTTCTCGCGCGCGCATTTCGCCGGGCCGCGCGGCTGGCGTTTCTCTGGCCGGATGAAGTTGCCGATCTAGTCGCGCAAAATCGTCCGCTGAGAGAACTGGCTGGGGTCGGGCCCTTTATTGAAAAGCAAATCCGCGACTGGATCGACAAACCGCCGGCGCTCCAAGGCAAAGTTCCACCACTTCGCCGCGATTTCTTCGCGATGGCGGATGCGCGCAAACTGCTGAGCGCGCATCCGGCGTGGGCAAAACTCCTGCGTGGCGATCTGCAAATGCATACACAGTGGAGTGACGGCTCCGGTTCGATTCGCGAAATGGCGCAAGCCGGCGAGAGCCGCAGCTACGAGTACATCGCGATTACCGATCATTCGAAGGGACTGAAGATCGCCCGCGGAATAGACGAAGCGGCCTTGCGCAAACAAGGCGACGAAATTGCCGGTGTAAACATGTCGATCTTGCGCAGCGGCGGGAAACTTGCCGTGCTCCGCTCAACTGAACTGAATCTGAAACCAGACGGTGAAGGCGACATGCAACCTGGGGCCATGCTCCGCCTCGATCTTGTGCTGGGCTCGTTTCATTCAGTGCTTCGCGTAAAGCACGATCAAACGGCGCGATATCTGGCGGCGCTGCGCAATCCGCAGATCCAAATTCTGGGCCACCCGCGCGGACGCATTTACAATTACCGGCTCGGCTTAGCAGCAGATTGGCCGCGCGTGTTCGCCAAAGCTGCCCAGCTCGACAAAGCGGTCGAGATCGATTGTTATCCGGACCGGCAGGACCTCAACTTGTCGCTCCTGAAAATTGCGCGCCGTGAAGGTGCGCGCATTTCGTTAGGCACAGACGCCCATCATCCATGGCAGCTCGACTTTATCGACCTCGGCTTGGCTGCAGCATTGACCGCAAAAATCCCGGCTGAGCGAATCGTAAATTTCATGTCGATTTTGCAACTGAAACAGTGGGTCGCGAGCGTGCGCGCACGCACGGCGCAAGGTCATCTGTCGCCGCGTCGCTCGGTCAGGCGCGGCGGTCGAGGTTAACGCTGGCTTGCCGGGAGCGTCTCTTTGTTGTCGCTCGCTGGACGGCTCGACAACGAGCTAGGCGAATTCACATGCGCGTCAAAATCCACCCCCACACTGAGCCGGTAAACCAGTTCACCGCCGATCCAGCCGCCAATCAGTCCAAAGAGCAGCGCGATCACGCCGAGTCCGATCGCGAGCGAGCTGGGATGATCCGGCGCGGCCCGGCGCAACCACCAACTGATCGCGAACAGAACGACCATCGTGATGTTCACCCGCGCGTGCCATCCACCAAGCCGTTTCGCGCGCGTGCCGGCGGGAAGCGCCACCCAATCAGCGATCCCGAAGAATGCGGCAACCACTCCGCTGAGCACGCCCGCCGCTACCAGCCAATAGCTAATGTGCGCCCAGTTCGGATTGTTACGGACCAGGTAAATGATGTCGCATGCTACAGCCGTGGGCAGCAGCCCGAGCGGAAAAACGATCACCATCGGATGCACCGGGTGACCGAGAAAATTAATTTTGCCTGCCATAGCCAAACTCCTCTCCTTCAGAATTTCGCAGCGGCTGCCATGATCGGACTGCTGCCTGCGAGAAAACTACGGCTGCGCGCCACCCCAGTTCTTCTTTTGAAACGCTGTTCGCCCGGAGCCGTTCTCGAAGGCTTCGAAATGTTCCGGATTCTGCTCGTAATACTTCTGATGATAAGGCTCGGCGGGATAAAATTTTCCAAGCGGTAGGATCTCAGTCACGATCGGTTTTTTGAACTTGCCCGAGCGGCCGAGCTTCTCTTTCGATTCTTCGGCGTCTTTTTTCTCCTGCGCGGTGGCGTAAAAAATGGCCGCGCGATAACTGGGACCGATGTCGGTGAACTGTCCATCGCTTTGCGTCGGATCGATCTGCCGCCAGTAAATGTCGAGCAACCGTGCGTAGGAAATCTTCGCCGGATCGTAGGTGATCTCGATCGACTCGCGGTACTGCGTCTTTTCCGATGTGACTAACTCGTAGGTCGGGTTCGGCTCGGTCCCGCCGCAGTAGCCGACCACCGTTTTGATTACGCCCGACGCTTTATCAAACGCGGGTTGAATGCACCAAAAGCAGCCTCCGGCGAGCACGGCGGTTTTTGTCCGTGTGAACGTGGGAGTTTGTCCATTTGTAAGATCGACAATCAGCAGCGCGATCCATACCGAGATT
>DASTDG010000031.1:0-5591 GCA_035710475.1 Chthoniobacterales bacterium
ACGTTTGGCGCCGTGTTCTTTTTCATCTACTGCCAATTGCGCTGGGGCCACTGGGACATTTACATGCTCACCCAATCGTCCGGCTGGGCAATCGTCCCCGATTACCTCGCCGTGCTTAAACCGTCCAGTTACCGCTGGCTCGTGCCGGGGCTGAACGACCCCACGGCGATGAGTCAGATGTCGATGACCTTCGGCGCGTTGTTCTTCCTGCTGATTGCGATTGTTGAAATCGTCCCGGCCATCCGCCGCAACACGAATTGGGCTGCGCGGATCGGCATCTACTTTTGCGCGGCCGTCATTTATTACATCTCGGTCAGCGGCGTGGCCAGCGTCGATATGGAAAGCATGCTGCGCTACGAATTTTCCGTGCATGCGTTAATCGTGCTGGCATTACTGCATTTTCTGCGTCAGTTTGCCAAGCCACCCGTTTACGTGCGGGCATTCGGCATGGCGGCCGTGGCGCTGGCTGCCGTCGCTGGATTGATGTTGCAGGGGTGGTATGTCTGGAATTTTACGCGTGGCAACTGGGTTGCCTAAAATGAAAACAACTGTCGCCATCATCGGAGCCGGTCCAGCGGGATTGACCGCCGCGTACTTACTTTGCAAAAACGACGTCGATGTTGTCGTGCTCGAAGCCGACCCGGTTTATGTCGGCGGTATCTCCCGCACCGCCACTTACAAAGGTTTTCATTTCGATATCGGCGGCCACCGCTTCTTCTCCAAATCCAAAGCGGTCGAAGATTTCTGGACGGAGATTTTGCCTAACGACATGCTCCATCGTCCGCGCTCGTCGCGCATTTTTTACGGCGGCAAATTTTTTACCTATCCGCTCAAGCCGTTCGAGGCCCTCATCAAACTCGGCGTTTTCCAATCCATTCTTTGCGTTCTCTCCTGGCTGAAAGCGCGGCTCTTGCCCGTCCGCGACCCGCGCAATTTTCAAGACTGGGTGAGCAATCAGTTTGGCCGTCGGCTCTTCAAAATTTTCTTCAAGAGCTACACCGAAAAGGTCTGGGGCATGAGCTGCAAGGAAATCTCGGCCGACTGGGCGGCGCAACGCATCAAAGGTCTCTCGCTCGGCAGCGCGATCAAGAACGCGCTCATCCCGCAGCGTTACAATGGCGACCGGTCGCATGTGATCAAGACGTTGATCAACTCATTTCGTTATCCACGCAAAGGACCCGGCATGATGTGGGAAGCGTGCGCCGAGAAGGTGCAAGCAATGGACGGCCAGATTCACATGGGCTGCAAAGTCACCGGCTGTGCTTACGACGATGTAACATCGACATGGACGCTCCGGTTCCAAGATAGACAAGCTAACGTGCAGACGATCGAGGCCGATCACGTGATCTCCTCCGCGCCGATGCGTGCGCTTGTGCGCGGCCTCACCCCGCGCGTCTCCGAGCGCACGTTGCGCGCCGCCGACAGGCTGAAGTATCGCGATTTCCTCACCGTCATGCTGATTTTAAAGGAGCGAAACAAATTCGCCGACAACTGGATTTACATACACGACCCGAGCGTGAAAGTCGGCCGGGTCCAGAACTTCCGTTCCTGGTCACCCGAGATGGTGCCCGATCCGGACAAAGCCTGTTACGGCCTGGAGTATTTCTGTTTCGAAGGCGATGGGCTTTGGGAATCACGCGACGAAGATTTGATCGAGCTGGGTAAACGCGAGCTGATCAAGATCGGTCTCGCCCAGGAAGGCGATGTCGTGGACGGCACAGTCGTACGTCAGAAAAAAGCCTACCCGGTTTACGACGACGATTACGCGATGCACGTCGCTACTATTCGACAGGAGCTGGAGCAACGTTATCCAAACCTGCACCTGGTCGGCCGCAACGGCATGCACAAGTACAACAACCAGGACCACGCCATGATGACGGCGATGTTGTGCGTGGAAAACATTCTCGCGAATACGCGGCTCTACGACCTCTGGCAGGTCAACCAGGACGCCGAGTACCACGAAGCCGGCGCCGCTCCCGCCGAAGAATCAAACGGCGCCGCTTTACGTTTAGTTCCAACGCGGGTCGTCGCGACCCCCGAGCTCGCGCCAGAAGGTTGATTCTGTAGCGGCGGTCTATGACCGTCGCATTCATAAATCGTCGCGAACGGGGCTGAAGGAAAAGGTCAGATTTGTCGCGGCGGCTGCTTTCTTGTCATTCCGAGCGAAGTCGAGGAATCTCTTACTGTTTTCGGACTGGAAATCTTGCAGGTGTGACGAGTGAAACAAACATCGCTACGGTTGGGGTGGTTGCTTTTTGCTCGCGAATGGCGTGAAGAGGTCGATCGGCACGGGAAGAAACGTCGTCGTGTTATGTTCACTGGAAATTTCGCGCATGGTTTGGAGAAAGCGCAGTTGCAGCGCTATCGGTTCCTTGCTCATCATCGCGGCGGCCTGCACCATTTTTTCGGCCGCTTGAAACTCGCCTTCGGCGTTGACGATCTTGGCGCGGCGCTCGCGCTCGGCTTCGGCCTGCTTGGCCATCGCGCGCTTCATGGTGTCGGGCAGCGCCACATCTTTGACCTCGACCGCCGTGACTTTGATACCCCACGGTTCGGTTTGCCGGTCGATGATCTCCTGTAACTTCAGGTTGATCGACTCGCGCTGCGAAAGCAGGTCATCCAAGGGGGCTTGGCCGAGCACGCTGCGCAGCGTCGTCTGCGACATCAGCGAGGTGGCCTTGAGAAAGTTCTCCACTTTCACGACCGCGGCTTGTGGATCGACCACGCGAAAATAAACAACCGCATCGACCGTCACCGGTACGTTATCGCGTGTCATCACTTCCTGTCGCTCGACGCTGATGGTCACCACGCGCAAATCCATCCGCACCATTCGATCGACAATCGGGATCAGCAGGATCAGCCCCGGTCCTTTCGCGCCGAGCAGTTTCCCGAGACGAAAAATCACGCCGCGTTCATACTCGCGCAAAATCCGGATCGCCTGCGGCAGGATGATCGCGGCCAGGATGATGAGGGGCAGGGCCCATCTGGTTAACCTTAGCAGTCCTTCAAGCAGTGGCATCGCTTATTCTCCCTTGGCTTTTACTTGCACAGTCAATCCTTGCACAGCCGTAATTTCGACCGCGCGGTCTTTTTCAATCGGCGTGTCACTGACGGCGCTCCAATATTCGCCTTCGACAAAAACACGCCCGCCGCGCGAGTCGATCGGCGTCACGGCAGCGACCGTTCGCCCGATCATCGTCTCCGCGCCGGAGCGCACCGGCAGGAGCTGAGCGCGCAATCCTTTGCCGATGACGAAAAGGAAAAACGCTACCGTGACGAGCGTTGCCGGAATGATGTAGCCGAGCGACAAATGAAAGAGCGGATCGGCCCGGTTAAAAAGCATGAGCGAGCCGATCAAAAACGAAATGACGCCACCCATCGTCAACACACCGTGCGTAGGCGCGTAGACGTCGCAGATGAAGAGCAGCAGAGCGAGCGCGATCAAGGCGAGTCCGGTGACATTCACCGGCAGGACGGCGGCGAGATAGAGCGCGAGGATCAGCGCGATCGCGCCCACCACTCCGGGCAAAATCGCTCCGGGCGTCGTGAGTTCGCCGATGATCCCGTAGATCGCGATGAGCATGAGCACGAACATCACCTCCGGCCGCCACAGCTTTTGAAAGATCTGTTCCGCCGCCGACATCTTGATCTCGACGACCTGCGCGCCAGTCGTGTTCAGCTTTTTTCCATCCACCTCGCGCCCGTTCAACTGCTTGAGCAAATCGGCAAGGTCGACGGCGATTAGATCGATAACCTTTAGCTCGAGCGCTTTCTCCGCGCTGATCGATGCGCTCTCGCGCACGGCCGATTTTGCCCACTCCACGTTCCGCTTCCGTTTGCTCGCGATCGCTTCGATGTAACTCACCGAAAAATTCTCGAGCTTTTGCTTCATCGTGTCGTCCGGCTTTTGTTCGCCACCGCTAAAACCGCCGATCGACACCGGATGCGCGGCACCGATCGTTGTCGCCGGCGCCATGGCGGCGACGCTGGCCGAGATGGTAATGAAGCAGCCGGCGCTCGTGGCCGTTCCGCCGGTCGGCGCGACGTAAACGATCACCGGCAAAGGGGAGCCAAGCAGATTTTGCACGATCGTTTGCGTGGAATCGAGCAGGCCGCCCGGCGTGTTCAGTTGGATGATGAGAGACTGCGCGTTTTGCGTGCGCGCTTCGTCAATGCTGCGGGAAATGTAACTTGCCGTCGCGGGACCGATCGCTCCATCGATCCTGATCAGCGCAACCTTCTCCGCTGCCGATACCGCCGCGCACGCCAGCCACAGAAACAAACCTACCAGCGCGATTTTCATTAGCTCAGTCGAATTCCTCCACCGGCGGACAGGAGCAGAAGAGGTTGCGGTCGCCGTAGACGTTGTCAATGCGGGCGACGGCGGGCCAGAATTTGTGTTCGCGTGTCCACGGCGCGGGAAAGGCGGCTTGCTCGCGCGAGTAGGGGCGGTCCCATTTGTCCGATGCGATTTGCCGTGCGGTGTGCGGCGCGTTTTTGAGCGGGTTGTTCTGCCTGTCGATCTTGCCGGTCGTGACGGCATCGATTTCGGCGTGGATTGAAATCATCGCGTCGCAGAAACGGTCGAGCTCCTCTTTCGATTCGCTCTCGGTCGGCTCGATCATCATCGTGCCGGCAACCGGAAACGAGACAGTCGGCGCGTGAAAACCGTAATCCATTAAACGTTTCGCCACGTCTTCGACTTCGAGTCCGGCGCTCTTCCATTGCCGAAGATCGACAATGCACTCGTGCGCGACGAGGCCACGTTTGCCTTTGAACAACACCGGAAAATACGGGTCGAGCCGTTTCACGATGTAGTTCGCGTTCAGGATCGCGATCTTCGTCGCATTCGTTAGGCCAAGCGCGCCCATCATGCGGATGTACATCCACGAGATCGTCAGGATGCTGGCGCTGCCGAAGGGAGCTTGCGCAACCGCACCGACCCGATTCTCGATTCTCGCTTCTCGATTCTCGATTGACGGAAGCCCTGGCAAAAATGGCACGAGGTGCTCGGCCACGCCGATCGGGCCGATGCCGGGGCCGCCGCCGCCGTGGGGAATGCAAAACGTCTTGTGTAAATTGAGATGGCAAACGTCGGCGCCGTAATCGCCCGGGCGACAAAGGCCGACCTGCGCGTTCATGTTCGCGCCGTCCATGTAAACCTGGCCGCCGTGCGCGTGCACGATCTCGCAAATCTCGCGGATGGTTGGTTCGAACACGCCATGCGTGCTCGGATACGTGACCATGAGCGCGGCGAGATCGCGCGCGTGTTCGTCCGCTTTCGCGCGCAAATCGGCAAGATCGACATCGCCATCTTTCAACGTCGCCACCGGCACCACTTTGAGTCCGGCCATGACCGCGCTGGCGGGGTTTGTCCCGTGGGCAGAAGTTGGAATCAAACAAACGTTGCGATGCGCTTCGCCTCGCGACGCATGGTATTCGCGGATCGCGAGCAGCCCGGCGTACTCGCCTTGCGAGCCGGCGTTCGGTTGCAACGAGACAGCTGCGAACCCGGATATCTCGGCGAGCCATTGTTCGAGTTGCTTGCACATGCTGATGTAGCCGCGGGTCTGATCCACCGGCGCAAACGG
>DASTDG010000032.1:0-4054 GCA_035710475.1 Chthoniobacterales bacterium
ACGCTCGACGCGATGCTCGATGATGCCGAGGCTTACGTCTCATATAAAGCGCATTTCGGCGACCCGCCGACAAGTTGATCGGATTGAAGATCGGCGTTGCGATTGCTAAACTACACCGTGAATCCGGAAGAAATTCGTGCGGATCATGACCGGCGATCGCGTTCATGATCAACGCGGACCCGCGAGACTTGCTCGATCATTACGGCCGGACACGCGGGGAAGCCTCAGCTGTTGCCAGAAAATAATAAACATCAGGCAGAAGTTGCGAGCAATACCGTTTGTTCCGTTTCGCGTCCACACGAGTGACGGTAAACACCTTGACGTGAACCATCCCGAAATGGCAATGCTTACTCGAATGGCGCTCCTGGTTGCGCGTCCTGTTTCTGATCCTACCCAGCAGATTCCTGCTCACTACGATTCGGTTTCGCCGTTGCACATCGTGCGGCTTGAGCCGCTTGTTCCTGCCTGACTGCTCGTGCTCAATTCGGCGCGCCACCTGCTGTGTCAGTGCAAGATCGACAATCATAGATTGATCTTGCCAGCGTTAGAAATGTTGCTTACAACTTCCCCTCGGCTCGCGAATTGCGGGCCCGTCGACGCGGTCGTCGCAGCCGCGCCGAGGCTGAGTGCGTCAGTGTTTTAGCGAACTGAAATGCTGATTTTTGCGACGACTGAAATGACGGCGTTGCGGTGCACTCCCGTTTCGCCGGCCCGGAGATCAATTTAATCTGCAACCGCAATTTCGTGTAAACGGCCGGATTCGCGCCCGCGAAGTCCGGGTTGTTTTAGGTTCGACCGGCCAGCAACTCGGCGTCATGAAATTGTCGGACGCGCTGCGTGAAGCGCAAAACCGCGGGTTGGATTTGGTCGAAGTCGCGCCAACCGCAAGCCCGCCGGTTTGCAAAATCGTCTCGCTCGGCAAATTTCGTTACGACATTTCCAAACAAGAGAAGGACAGGAAGCCATCGGGCGCGAAGCTCAAGGAGATCAAATTTCGCGTCAACATCGACGAACACGATTACCTGACGAAAATCCGTCACGGCGAGGAGTTCCTTGACCGCGGCAACAAGGTGCGGGTGCAACTGCAGTTCCGCGGCCGCGAAATGGCGCACCAGGAATTTGGTCTCCAGCTGATGGAGAAGGTGCGCAACGATCTGTCTGGTATGGCGCAGGTGGAAATGGAGCCGAAGATCACCGGGCGCAACGTCACGATGACGTTGTCGCCGCTACCGGCAAATCGGCGCAAACGGAAGTTCGCGCCGCCGCCGAAAACGCCAGCGCCAGCCGAATCGCAAAACGGCAGTAAATCGGCGAGCTAACTCGCCGCAGCTGCATCGTCTCCGGCCGCGTGCTCTTGCACCAGTTCGGGTCGTATTGCCTCGGTCAACGGGGCAGCTTCATCAACGCGCGTAATTCGAAGTGCACGCCCGCTTGATTCATCGATGTCGATCAAAGCTCCGCGCAACCGGACCTCGCCAGTCGCGACGGGAAATGATGCCGGTAAATTCGAGATGAAGCGCTGCAGAATCGGCTCAATTGCGCGGCCGAGAATAGAATTGACGGGGCCGCACATACCCGCGTCGCACAAGAATGCGGTGCCGCCCGGGAAGATTTGTTCATCGGCCGTTTGCACGTGCGTGTGTGTGCCGATCACGGCGGAAGCTTTGCCGTCGAGAAAACGGCCGATAGCGATTTTCTCGCTCGTCGTTTCGCCGTGAACATCGACGATGATGTTGAAAGTCTCCTGGCGCAGCGCGCCGATTGCTTCGTCAAGCGCGCGAAACGGATTTTCCAAGATCGGCTGCATAAAGGTGCGCGCCTGCACGTTGATTACTGCGACCTTAGCTTTCGGCGTCTCGAGAACGATAGAACCGTGGCCAGGTGCGCCGGCCGGGTAATTAATCGGGCGCAGCAGGCGAGGCTCGAGGTCGAGAAAACTTAAAATATCTTTCTGGTCCCAAATGTGATCGCCAGTCGTGATAACAGAAACGCCGGCGCGCAAAAGCTCGATTGTGATTTTGCCCGTAATACCGCGCCCGCCAGCCGCGTTTTCCCCGTTGACGACGGTGAAATCGATGCCCTGCTGTTCCTTCAGCTCGGGCAAACGCGCAATAACGGCATTGCGGCCGGGTGCGCCCACCACGTCGCCGAGGAAAAGTACCCGTAGCATTCGGCGAGCATCGTATTAAAAGAGAGCGAAATCCAAATCGATGTTCTGCGGCAGGCATTCATGGCAATGCGCAATCCTCGGCCTCTCGTTGTTGTCGATATTCTGTAGCAACAGCGACGCGGCGGACAACCTAACTGTCCTCGGCAGCAAGCCGCGATGGACGGTGCTCGAGCACTACCAGCAAACAATTACGCGCGACGAGTTCACGCACCTCATCAATGACATTTATTGCACGCACGGCCGCGCTGACGACCTGATCGAGATCGACAATGATTCGGCGCGCATCCTGAAGAATCGCGCCGCGCAAACTTTCTTCACGCTGCGCTTCGCGAACGACGATGCCTCACGCGAGCGCGTGCCGCGTCTCTGGCGGCCGGCAAAATCGCTGCCGCCTGCCGCTGCAGAGAAGCCGCTGGCGCAGCTGCGGATTGCTCTCGACCCGGGTCATCTCGGCGGGGAGTGGGCGAAAATGGAGGAGCGCTGGTTGCGCGTCGGCGATTCACGCCCGGTGACCGAGGGCGATCTAACGTTGAAAGTTGCGCGCATTCTAGCGCCGCAGTTGCGCAAGCTTGGAGCCAAAGTGCTCTTCGTTCGCAACGGCAATGAGCCGGTCACTCCGATGCGCCCGGATGACTTCAAGCAACTCGCCAGGAAAATCCTGATCAAAAATGGTGTGCCGCAACCGCGGCCAGATGTTCTCGACCCTAACGACCCAGCAAAAGAGCAGACCATCCGCTGGCAAAGCGAGATTTTGTTTTATCGCTTCAGCGAAATTCGGCATCGCGCCGTGCTCGTGAACACGAAGTTACATCCCGATATTGTGCTCTGTCTGCATTTCAATGCCGAGCCATGGGGCGATCCAAATAGCCCAACGTTGACGGACGTGAACCATCTCCATTTGCTCGTGAACGGATCGTATTCGCAAGAAGAGCTCGAGTTCGACGACGAGCGCTTCGAAATGGTGCGGCGGCTGCTGAGCCGCGCGTTCGACGAAGAATTACCCGCTGCCGATGCGGTCGCGACCGCGATGGCGCAGGCGACCGCTCTACCGCCGTATCAATACCCGACCACGCTGACAACGAACAAAGTTGGGACGAGTGGCTACGTCTACGCGCGCAATCTGCTCGCGACGCGACTCTATCGCTGCCCAGTCGTCTACTGCGAGCCGTACGTCATGAACGGCAAAGAAACATTCGCGCGCATTCAGGCTGGCGATTACGAAGGCACGCGCGAGATCAATGGCGTCCAGCGCAAAAGCATTTTCCGCGAATACGCCGACAGCGTCGCGCAAGGTTTGGCGGAGTACTATCGGAACGTGCGAAAATAACTTCTTCTGTAGCGGCGGTCTGTGACCGTCGGACGAGTTAATGCGACGCTCATAGAGCGCCGCTACAGATTCTCCACCGATTCGCGAATGTCATCGAGGGTCACGTCACGCGACAAAAAGGCCGAGCCGATTCTCGAGATGACGACGAAGCGAACTTCCCCGTGCTCGAACTTTTTGTCGAACTTAAGCGCATCGAAAATTTTGCCACGTGGAAAATCCGCCGGCAATCGCACCGGCAGTTCGAATCGGCGGAGAAGATCGACAACTCTATCGCGTTGTTCGCGCGGCAGACCGGCTCTTTCGATTGAAATCGTGCACGCTGCAACTATTCCAAGACTGATTGCCTCGCCGTGCAGCAACTGGCGATAATCGCCGGCCCGCTCGATCGCGTGACCAACGGTATGCCCGAAATTGAGCAGCGCGCGTTCGCCGGTCTTATCCCGCTCATCTTTCGCTACGACTCGCGCCTTGATCTCAATGTTGCGCTTGATCAGTTGTTGTAGGGCAAGCGTCTCGCTTGCCTCTCGCCAGCCGGCGGCTTGCGCTACTTCGTCGAA
>DASTDG010000033.1:0-2046 GCA_035710475.1 Chthoniobacterales bacterium
GCGGGAGCGCGTACTCGTCGGGCAAGTATCGGCCGTCCTTCGAGCCAGCGCTCGAGGTCCTCGGCCAGCGCGCCAGCGGTCTGATATCGCGCGTTCGGATCGCGCTCGAGACAACGCGCGATGATCGTTTCCAAGTCGCGACCAAGCGAGGGCGCGAACGCGCGCAACTTCGGCGCCGCTGTTGCGGCTGCCTGTCGAATCACCGAAAGCGCATTCGCGCCGGTGAACGGCGGCCGACCAGTCAACAGATTGAAAAGAATCGCGCCGAGACCGTAAATATCTGCGGCCAGACTAAAGTCGGCCCCTTCCCCCTGTTCCGGAGCGATGTAGCCCGGAGTTCCAAATGTCGTCAGCGTTTGGGTAAGGTCGCTCTCGTCATTAAGCCATTTGGCCAGGCCGAAGTCGCTCACCATCGGTTCGCCGCGCGCGTCCAGCAAAATGTTTCCGGGCTGGAGATCGCGGTGAAGAATTCCATGTGCGTGCGCGTAGTCGATCGCACGCGCGACTTTCACTAACAGCCGGACACATTCGCGCGGTTCGCTCCGAAAAGCCTCCGCGGCATTACGCAAACTTCCGCCCGCGGCGAGTTTCATGCTGAAAAGCGGAATCCCGTCGTCCGTTTCGCTGACCTCGTAAATGGGAAGAATATTTGGATGATCGAGACTAGCGGCTGCTTCCGCTTCGCGCCGGAACCGCGCCAGCGTCTCGTGCGAGTCAGCGTGGTAAGTGAGCACCCGTTTCAACGCCACGATGCGCCGCGAATGGCGCTGCCGTGCGCGGTAAATCACACCCATCCCGCCGCGCCCGATCTCCTCCAGAATCTCGTAATTGCCCAGTCGCCATTGGGTGTCTGGCACGTCCGCTTCGGCGAGCACGCCCTCGAAAACTTCCGCCGAAGGTTCGCCTTCCGCTTCCAGTCCTTCTTTGAGATAGCAAGTCAGACAGCGGCCTTCGCCGACGCGCGTGGTCGCGCCGCATTGCTCGCATGTCGCCGAACCTTCGCTTACGCCCGCGGCCGAGGTGGAGCGACTATTCGATCTCTCCATCACGCCGTCTCCGCGAGCACGGCGCAGAGATGACGGATCTCGTCGTCAATGTCGGCCGGATTTTCCACTGTCTGCGCGACTTCATCGCGCAGGAGCCACCGGTAACGCTGCCGCAGGTTGTGGAGTTGTTTTTTGACCGCTGTCTCGGCGATTCCCAAACGCGCCGCGAGAGTGGCATACGACACATCGGCGCGTTCCGCGGTTAGATGTGCGCTCAATGTTTCGAACAGCCGGAGCCGGCCTTTGCCCTCGCATTCCTCGCGCAAGCGCTGCAACGCATGCTCGACCACCGTCGCCGCCCAGCGCAAGTCGAACAGGTGTTCCGGCGGGAGCGAATCCAGCCTTTGCGACGGGACCGACAACTTCGACGGCGCTTCGGCCATCCATTCATCCCACGAAATAAATTCCATCCGCCCGCCTCGTTTTACTGCGCCCTCTCTTTCTCTCGCGTGACTGAGAAAATTCTGCAGTGACTTCAAGAGGAACGATCGGAAACGTCCGCGATGTTCGTCCGCCTGCTGCAGCCACTTGCTCTCCAGGATCATGACAAAAAAGTCTTGGGTAATGTCTTGTGCCTCCGGTACCGGATAACCGCGACGGCTGACGAACAGGAAAACGGGGCGCCAATAAGTTCGGCAGAGCTCGGTCAGTGCTTGGCGTGCCTTTTGTTCATCGGAATCCGAGTCACCGGCGGCAAGAATCAAGCTCCAGCGCGTGGTCGCAAACACGCGCGGTTCAGCTGAATTGACCGGTTCTGTCGCCCGACTCACGAGAGGAGCAGCCTGGCAAAATTCAGCTTCTAAAACAAGCGTAAAAAGCCGCCACCTGTCGGCGGTTTTCCCTCGAGCCGTTGGCCGGAATAATCAATCAGGAACTTGTCCCTTCATTTCACTAGGAACTTTGCCAGGCCATTCCGTTAGAATGCTTGGTGAAAGGCAAAACATGAAAACATTAAAACTCCTGAAACCAATAGTAAGCTCCTCACTTTTTGCGTGTGGAT
>DASTDG010000034.1:0-4357 GCA_035710475.1 Chthoniobacterales bacterium
TCGGTGGCGGTACGCATCACCTCCAGGTTTCGTGGCTATTCGAATGCACCGATAACACCGGCACCGCTGTCCCCTGCACCGATGTTTACACCGCCAACACCGCCGGCGCGTGTGCTGGGCCGGGCACCGTCACGGTCACCCAGACGAAAGCCTTCAACCAATCCGGCGGCATCACTATTGGGCCCGTAAGCGGCGCACCCTGACAGAAAATCAGAGCACGCTAGCGCGACCCACCTGAGCGCGCTGCGCTTGGGCTCGGCTGCGCTTTCGTGCTTTGCTGCGATCGCGCCCTTTTGCGGACCGTGATCGTCTGTTCGCCGGGCGTGGGTGACACGTTTGGTGATTTCTTCGTGCTCGGCCAAATCAGGCGCCACGGCTGTGTTTTCACTGTCTCGCTGAACTCGGCAATGTTGCGGCCGACCGGCTCGAGTTCGCGCATGGTCGATTTCAATTTGTCCGAGGAGTCACGAAAATTGCGCAGCGTGACTTCGATATTGTTGTCTTCGGTTAAGCTGTCGCTGAGTTTGCGCACGTTCTCCAGCGACTGCGTCAACGGGCCTTCCGGCGCGGTAAGATCGACAAGGTGTTCGCCGAAGGTTTTGAACTGGGTGAGGGCGAGATTGAGCTCGGAGTTTTGATCGGTGATGTGATTGATGTTTTGCGCCGTGACTTCGAGATCTTTCATCGTCATGGTCGCCTCGGCCGCGACCGGCTTAATCACTTCGAGCAGCTTTGAGGCGGCCTCGCTGAAGTCCGGCGTGCGTTCGCCGGCGAAAATTTCGTTGTCGTGCGCGCGCCCGGACGCTTCCGTGCCCTGGGTAATATCAATGGCCATTTCGCCTAACAAACCGAGCTGCATCAGCCGCGTTCTCGCATCGCGATAAACGCGCGCGCTCCTGTCCACCTGAACGTCGACGCGCACCTCGAATTTTGGTTTTCCATCGGCCGGCGGCGGCTTTGCGTTCGGATCGGGTACCCGCGCCGCCGCGGCGACTTCTTGTGCGCGCCGGTCTTCTTCTACCGAGACGGGCGAATATAGTTTTTGCACCTGGCCGATTTTGCGGCCGGCGAGCATCACCGGTGCGCCGAGTTTAATACCGCTCGCGTTATCGAAATAAATTTTGTAAGTGACAAGGGGGCGGAACAGCCCGGGCGCGCCGAGCAGGATCAACACGGCGGTAATGACCGCGATCGTGCCGACCACGAGCAGGCCGGTCATTACTTCATTTCGCTGCAATTGCATCTTGCGTTCCTTCCAGAATCGGGCCTTCGGTGCTGCCGCTCAAGAACTGATGCACCACCGGGTTGGTTGATCGCTTGAATTCCTCGGGCGCGGCGTCCTCAATGATTTGTCCTTGGTAAAGCATAGCCATTCGCGTGCCGATGCGAAAGGCGCTGCCCATCTCGTGGGTGACAATGATGGATGTCACCTTGGATCTTTCCGTGAGATCGATGATCAACTCATCGATGACTGAGGCGATCACGGGGTCGAGACCAGCCGCCGGTTCGTCGAACAGGATCAGCTCGGGCTCGAGCACAAGCGCGCGGGCGAGGCTGACGCGCTTGCGCATTCCGCCGCTCAATTCCGATGGCATCAGGTCCTTGGAATCTTGCATCCCGACGAGCTCGAGTTTTTGATCGACAATCTCGTCGATTTCTTCGGGCGATTTGTCGGTCAGTTCTTCCAGCGGCAACGCGATGTTGTCGCGCACGTTACGCGAACTGAGCAGGGCGGAGTATTGATAAACCATGCCGATGTGACGCCGGACCTGTTGCAGTTTGCGCCGCTTCAGGCGCGTGATCTCGAATTGCTTGAAGAAAATCGAGCCGGAGATCGGCTGCAAAATCCCGAGGATGAGCCGCAGAATGGTGCTCTTGCCGCTGCCGCTTTGGCCCATGATGACGAGCCGGTCCTGCAGATGGACTTCGAGCGAAATCCCGTCGAGCACCTTCTTTTCCTCGAACTGCATATGCACATCGCGCAGCTCGACGACGTCGGGTTCCTGGGTGCTCACGTCGGGTAAAAGATGATGTAAACAATGTTGTAGAGCGTGTCGAAGCCGATCACGGTCGTGACGGCGGTGACTACGCTCGAAGTGGTCGCAGTGCCGACGCCCGCTGCGCCACCGCGCACCGTGAGGCCGCGGTAACAGGCAATCGCGCCGATGAGCAACGCAAAGAGGAAACTTTTCAGCACACCGGTGATGATGTCGCGAATGAGCAGCGCATCCCGCACCAAATCGAGAAAGTAAACAAACGCGATGCTGAAATAAGCGCGCGAGACAAGGCTGCTCGCGAATATGGCGGCAATGTTCGAGACCGTGGAGAGACACGGCATAAGGAAGAACAACGCGAGCATGCGCGGAGCGACAAGAAACCGCAGCGGTCCGATGCCCATTGCCTCGATCGCTTCGACTTCTTCAGAAACCTGCATCGTGCCGAGTTCCGCGGTAAACGCCGCGCCAATCCGCGCCGCCAGCATGATGCCGGTGATGAGCGGGCCGAGCTCGCGTGTAAACGCGATCGAGACCAAGCCGGGAATCAATCGTTCTGTCCCGAAGCGCTGCAATTGGTAGCCGGTCAACAACGCCATCGTCAGGCCGAGAAAGAATGAAACGAGACTGACCAGCGGCACCGAGTCGACGCCGGAGCGCTGCGTGTGCCGGAAAAAGCTCGCCGCACGAAACGGCAACCGGCCGCTCTGCAGACGCTCCATCGTCTCGTTGATGGTGTTCGCGATGAACCAGAACAAGCTGCCCACTTCGCGAAAAAAATTGCGCGCGAATTGGAGACCCGGCGCGGTCATGACCGCCTCGTTCGGTTGCGGCATTCGGGACATTGCCTCAGTTCGCGGAGCGGAAAAGGACAAAATCCCTCCAGTCGGTTCGGCCAGAATGACAGCTGCCGCACGGCTTTCAGCGTGCCACAATTGGTATAGGAGAGATCCTTCGCTTCCGCTCAGGATGACAGCGCGTGTGGAGATGACGCTGAAACTTACGGGCGCGACACGCGGCTCCGCGGTCATTCCGAGCGAAGCGAGGAACCTCCCAATCGGAGTGATCGGCACGCTGGGTACGTTATCTGATCGAAGGCCAGCGGGGCATCCTTCGCTTCCGCTCAGGATGACGGCATTGATGGTGTGCGCGTCGAGTTTGCGGCAAAAAGCTTCGACAGCTTTGAGCCCGGTTGCTTAAGCTGGCGCGCGTGAGACCGAGGAGTCCCGCTTTCGCGTTTATTGTTTTCGTTCTCATTCTGTTTCTGGTGCTGCGCTCGGCGCGAGTGATCCCGGCCGGGCACGTGGGAATTGTCGATCTTTTCGGCAAAGTGCGAGCCGAAGCGCTGCCGTCCGGCCTGCATCTGGTCAATCCGCTGGCCAACGTCCATCGCATGTCGATCCAAACCAGCGAAGTAAAGGAAACGATGGACACACCTTCGAGCGAAGGTCTGATCGTTCACCTCGATGTCAGCATTCTTTATCACCTCGATACCGGTAAAGCGCCGGAAGTTTATCGTACCATCGGCTACGACTACGAGACCGTGCTGGTGAAGCCGAACGTGCGCAGCGCCGTGCGCGAAGTGACCAGCTCCTACGAAGCCAAGGCGCTCTATTCGCCGGAACGCGAAAAGATGAGCGCGGAAATTAATCAACACATTGTCGCTGCGATCCAACCCCGCGGTGTCGTCGTGGAGCGGATGTTGTTGCGCGATGTCGCCCTGCCTGCGCGCTTGCAGCAAGCCATTCAGGAAAAATTGAGCGCCGAACAGGAAGCCGCGCGCATGCAGTTCGTGCTACTCAAGGAAAAACAGGAAGCCGAGCGCAAAAAAATTGAAGCCGAAGGCATCTCCAATTTTCAGAAAATTGTTACCGAAGGCATCAACGAGAACCTGCTGAAGTGGAAAGGAATTGAAGCGACCAAGGAACTCGCCCTCAGTGGTAACGCCAAAGTGGTCGTGATTGGCGCGGGCAAGGAAGGGTTGCCGATTATCCTCGGCGGCGACTACGCCCCGCCCGCGCCGCATCCGTCACCGCCCGGCCGCTAAGATCGACAACCGTAAGATCGACATCGTGAAAAGACCGTGCGCAACCAATTGCTTGTTCGCGGCTGCGCTTTTTAGTGCAACCTCGCTCGCGCTCGCACAGCAACCTACCGCATCGGAATCAAGCATGCCCAAGTCGCAAAATAAGATCGGACTCGTTGTCCACGGCGGCGCTGGGACGATTGAGCGCAATGAGATGACGCCGGAAAAGGAGCGCGCATTTCACGAGGGATTGGAGCGGGCGCTGAAAGCCGGGTATGAAATTCTGCAGCCCGGCGGCTCCAGTCTGGATGCGACCGAAGCAGCGGTGCGCGTGCTC
>DASTDG010000035.1:0-4213 GCA_035710475.1 Chthoniobacterales bacterium
GCCGACTGCCGCCAGTCCGAACGCGACGAGCAGATGAATGAGCAGCGCCGCGACAAACGCCCAGAAAACTTTGCGGAACTCGTGTTTCCGATCCAGCAACGTGTCGCCCGGCTGGGCAAACATCATCTCGGCAGTCGTCATGCTTCCCTCTAAAAGAGTCGCAACATTATCTCACGCCTTCGGCGCTGACAAATGGCGGGTCAGGCGCGCATGATGAAACAAGTATTGCTGGGCATAACCACCGTGCTCACCAAAATACGACTCCGTAAACTGGCGCAGCCGTCGCGGTGTGACCTTCCGCTTCTTCGCAAAATATCGCTCCCGCAGGACGCGCTCGATCCAGACGTCAATCGGAAAAGCGCGCAGGCGTTCGTAGGCGAAGAGCATCACACAATTAGCAACCTTCGCGCCGACGCCCGGCAGCTGGCACAGCGCCGCCTGAAGCTCGGCATCGGAAAGCGCGCTCATCTTTTCAAGATCGACATCGCCGGTGGCAACTAGCCGCGCCGTCGCCAGCAGGTTCCTCGCGCGATAACCCAGCGCGCAGTCGCGCAACTCTTTTTCTGAGACGAGGGCGATTCGTTGCGCTGACGGAAACGTGTGAACAACATAGTTGTCGATCTCGCGTGGTTCGCCGAAACGCGCGCGCAGTTTTTGTGAGATCTGCCGACTGTGCGCCACTTGCTTCATCGCGGAGCAAATAAACGTCGCCAGGCATTCCCACTTCGGTTGCCGAATGATGCGCAGCCCGCGAGAAAACGCGCGCGCCGCATTCATCACACTGTCGTTAGGCAAAGATGCGCAAATCTCCGCGAGCGGATGATCGAGCGCGAAATAACGCGCGATCGTGGCATGCGCATCCTGCCCATGTTCTGCCGCACACCGGCTGGAAGCCGATGCCACTTTTAGCACACCCTCTCGTTGCTCTACATAAACCGGCAAATCGCCAATCGTTCCTATAAATCCATTGTCGATCTTTTCCCAATGGAAGACTTGGCCGGAGTTCAACGTCTTTTCCAAATCAAAATCCGGCGCGTGAATTCGCGTTACCTTCATGAATTGCGATAGATTAACACGGATGAAACACCGATGAGCTGCTGGTTGTGGAATCTTTATCTGTGTGAATCTGTGTTCATCTGTGGATAGGTAGGATCGAGATGAACGGGCGCCTCGCGATCGATAGCGGAGTCCTGCTTCTGTATTTCGTCATCATCATCGCGATCGGGCTATTCATGGGCCGGCGCGAGCGCGACTTGGAGGATTTCGCGCTTGGTCGCCGGCAAATCCCGTGGTGGGCCGTGCTCGCTTCCATCATCGCCGCAGAAACCAGCGCCGGAACTTTTTTCGGCGCGCCCGGCGAAGGTTTCGCGCTGCGCAATTACACTTATATCCAGCTCGCCTTCGGCACGATCATCGCGCGCGTTCTGGCCAGCTACATTTTCATCAAGCCCTACTACGATTACAAAGTTTTCTCGATCTACGAATACCTGACCGCGCGTTTCGGCGTCGGCACAAAAAACGCCGCATCCGCGGTTTTCATGTTCACGCGCGTGCTCGCGTCCGGTGCGCGGCTTTACGTCGCCGCCATCGCACTTGTGCTCGCGTACGAAATGATCCGCGGCGCCCGGCCTGGCCAAACCGAAACGCTTTTCATTTATATCGGCGCAACAATCGCGATCGTGGTTCTGACCGCGATCTACACGACGATCGGCGGAATCAAAGCGGTCGTCTGGACCGATTTCATTCAAGCCTCCATCATGATGGGCAGCGCTCTAACCGCGCTTGGCATTTTGTATTTCGCGATCCCCGGCGGTCTGCACGAGATCGTGCAACGTCATGGCGGTTTTCATTTGTCTGATGTCATCACCACCGGTCTCGATCCGGCGAAAAGCGGTTGGGACAAAATCAAAGGCATGTTCGAGATCGAGTACACAATTTTTGCCGGGCTCATAGGATCGACATTCATCACCATGGCCACGCACGGCACCGATCAGGACATGGTCCAACGCATGTTGACCGCGTCGGACATTCGGCGGAGCCGGCGCTCGCTCATTCTTTCCGGGCTGGCCGATATTCCGATCGCGCTGACGTTTTTGACGATTGGACTTTTGCTCTGGGTTTATTACCAAACGCATTTCGATCCAAATCTTCCCAAATCGCCGAACGAAACTTTCTGCCACTTTATTTTGTACGAAATGCCGGTCGGACTCCGCGGATTGCTCATCGCCGGAATTTTTGCGACCGCCATGGGCTCGCTCAGCACCGCGATCAACGCGCTCGCCACCAGTTTCACGCGCGATTGGTACGAGCCTTACATAAACCCGCATGCGACCGGCGAACAAAGTCTGCGCACGGTCCGTTGGGCCACAGTCGGCTTCTCGATCTTAATGATCATCGTCGCGTCGCTCACATCCTACTTCGTTATCGTGATGCCGAACGTGCGCATTATTCCGATCGTGCTCGGAATTTATGGTTACACTTACGGCTCGGTCCTTGGAATTTTTCTCGCCGGCATGCTCACGAAAACGCGCGGCAACAGTCGTGGCAACATCATCGCAATGATCACGGGCTTCATCGTTGTCTCGATCTTAAGCGGCCTGCCCAACAACATCGCCGGCATTTTCGGCGCAAAATTTTACACCCAACCGACCTGGCTCCCGCTCATGGAATTTCCCTGGTGGATCTGTTTCGGCACAATCGTCACTTTTTCGGTGGCGATTCTTTTCCGGACGGGCCATGAACATCACCTGCCAATTTGATGGTCGAGCGAACGGCGTTTCGTGAACCTGCCCAATCCCGATCAGTTAATCGGCGACCGCGAAAAAATTGTGGATTAGCTCCTTAATCCCGCTCACCCGTACGGTACAAGCAAGGCTCGATTCTTCCGCGCGTGCGGATTTCGCAGCGAAGATCGGGAAACACTGGCCGAAGCGTTGCGCCAGCACGGACGCGAACACCAAGTGATTCGAACGACCGAGACCGGATTCGGACCCCGCTATGAAGTCGAAGGAGAAATTCAAGCGCCGGATGGAAGCCGACCGCGCGTCAAAACCGTTTAGCAATTCGACTGCGGCCAAATTGCACCACGTCTGATTACTGCCTATCCTTCAAAACACATACATGATTAAAGAACACGACCGCGTTGTACTGACCGATGATGTGCCAAGCGAAAGGCTGAAGGCTGGAGACATTGGGACTATCGTCCACATTCACCGTGGCGGCGAAGCCTACGAGGTCGAGTTCATTTGCTTAGACGGCGAAACGATTGGCGTCGTTACACTCAAGGCCAGCCAGGTGCGCCCGGCCCAAAGTAGGGAAATCGCCCACGCGCGCGAGCTCGCACGCAACCCTTAGCAACGCAAATCTATGCCCCACGTCGTGACCGACAAATGCAACGGATGCAAGTTCACCGACTGTGTGGAGGTGTGTCCCGTCGCCTGCTTCTACGAACTGGACAGCCAGGTGGTCATTCACCCGGAAGATTGCATTGATTGCATGGCATGTGTGGACGTATGCCCCGTCCACGCCATCTACGCGGAAGACGACGTTCCGCCAGAATTCGCGAAAGATGTCGAGTTCAACGCGGTTCAGTCCAGGCAGCTGAAGGACTCGGGAGCGCCGGCAATCACCGCGCGCAAGGAGCCCCTGCCCGGCGCCTTGGAGCGAAAAACGGCCCTGGGTTATTAAGTGATCAGCCCATGCTCGGGATTTTGCACCGGGTGTAATCCGTTCTCTCTCATTTCTTTTCCCGCGCCGATTGCCACCTTTTGCGTGGCGATTCTTTTCTGGACTGACCACGAGCATCAGCCGCCGGTGTAGGGGCATCGTGTCCTCACGCGCAATCGTTCGAAGCTGAGCGTTGGACGCTGAGCGCCCCGCCGCGTCCGTAGCGTTGCGAAGGCGTGTTGGACGTTTAGTTTTGCCGTCAATGCCCGCTCCTCGCGTCATCGGTGACCTTGTTGAGCGTTTCGAGCAACAAGGCGACGCCTACAAGTCAGGCCAATACAACGAAGCCCAGCTGCGAAAGGAGTGCGTCGACCCGATGTTCAAAGCGCTCGGCTGGGACATGGACAACATCAGCGGTTATGCCAAAGCCTACAAAGATGTCATTCATGAAGACGCGATCAAGATAGGGGGCGCAACCAAAGCGCCCGACTACCCACCGACAAAGCTGACAAAGATCGACACGATCGAATGGTCTCGCTGGTCGAGC
>DASTDG010000036.1:0-9065 GCA_035710475.1 Chthoniobacterales bacterium
AGTAACGATGATGCTTACATCGGTCGCGGAACGCCTGTTGCCATTCCGGCAGATTCCCAAGGTCGCTGCGCGACACGACTTCAGCGACGCCATTCGGCGTTTCCGGGGTCGTCTCCACGCCGTTCGTTAGGCGCGCCCCTCGATATGTCGATCTTGTTCGCCGCCGGACGAACTCGCTGCGGCGAGCGAGTCGACATTTTCCACTCGCAGCACGCCGCTGCGAATATGCAGGTCGCGCTGCGGATTCGGAATCTCAATGCCCGCGGCGCGAAGATGCTTCTCGATTAAGTAATTCAGGTCACTCTTGAACCGCCGTGGCCGGTAGCTCATCTCCCGACTCCACACGACCAGCTCGAAATCGATTGAGCTGGCGCCGAATTTGTCGAGAAACGCATTCGGCGGCGGATCGCTTAGCGCCGCGGGATGTTCGCGCGCCGCGGCGATGAGTGCGTCGCGCACTTTGTTTACATCGCTGCCATAAGCGACGCCGACCGGCACGCGAAAACGCACGCGCGGATCGCCATAGGTCCAGTTCGTTACCGGTGAGTCGATGAACTTCGTGTTTGGCACGATCATGGCGATGTTGTCGTTGGTCATGATGACCGTGCTACGGGCGCGGATTTGCTGGACCTGGCCGGCGATGCCTGCGACTTCCACACGATCGCCGATCGTAATCGGGCGCTCCGCGAGAATGACCAGGCCACTGATGAAATTGCTCGCGATGTTTTGCAGGCCGAAGCCGACACCCACGCCGACAGCGCCTGCGAAGACAGTGAGCGCGCCGAGATGGATCCCGGTGTTCTCAAGCACGATGAAAACACCGATCACCAGAACGATGTTCGCGATGATCTGCGAGATGGCGTATTGCAGGGAACGATCGAGTCCGCTGTTGGCGAGGAAACGGGTGAAGAGAAAACGTTTCGTGCGCGACGAAATCCAGAAGACGACAATCAGCAGGCCAACGAGCAGGAATGCCTGGAGCAAACTCAAGTTGATGCCGGCGAGCGGTTGACTCCAAGAGAGCGGCAGACCAGCGGCGTTAATCGCGCTTACGGTAAAGAAGACGAGCGCGGCCAGGCTCAAGATCGTCGTGACGATCGCGATGAACTTTGTCTCAAGCTTGAACCGGCTAAGAAACCGCCGCACTACATTGCTCTGCAATGCGCGGGCGATAGTTAATCCGATACCGAACAGCGCCGCAAAAGCGATCAGCCCCAGAAAGGAGACGTAATGGCCACTGACATAGAACAACGGCCGCTCCAGCAGCGTCAGGTTCACCTTAGCTAGTCTGGGCGCGTTGCGTCAGTTCGCAACCACCAACGCTGGACGCTTGCGCGCCGCCTGCGGGCTCAGGCAGCGCCGCCGCCCCCGCCCGCGTCGCTGCTGCTACTGCCGCCGCCGCCCTGCTGTTTGGCGCGTTCTTTAATGTAATTGATGACGTCGCCGACAGTCTGCAGTTTCTCGGCGTCTTCATCCGGCACCTCTACAGAAAACTCTTCTTCGAACGCCATCACTAGCTCCACGATGTCGAGCGAATCTGCGCCCAAATCTTCAATAAACGAGGCCTGCGGGGTGACCTGCTCCGGATTAACTCCAAGCTGCTCGACGATGATGTCCTTGACCTTCTCTTCAATTGATTTTTCCTCGGCCATAAAAAATTCGGTAGGTTGGAGGGCAAGGCTTACCCCACGCTCCAAAGCAGCGCAAGCAAAACAATTGTTCACCGCGCCGTAGTCTTCGACGGAGGCGGGTCGATCTTTCCGCGCAATTAAAAACATTTCGCCTGCCGTTTCGCGGGCGTATGATCGATCGCGGCTGAAGGAGAACAATCGTGCCTGAACGCAGCGATTTGATCGATCTGGTCGACCTGAAAATGCTACCCGCCTGGGTGAAACAACCCGCGGCGACAGATTACGCATTCAGCGGCGAAGAATATGACCGCCCGCCGCGTAGGGAGCGACGAACTCGCGCGCCGGCAAGCCGGATGCGCAAAGCAGGACCGGACGGCAACGATCGCAGGCGACGCGCGCAAGATCGGCATCGTGCAGCCCAAGAACGCGAGGGGCGTTTACAACCGAAACCGGCACCTCCGCAAGTCGCGGTGGGTTTCTTGCCGGAAGCTCGCGCGCTCGAAATTGTCGTCATGCAAATTAGCGCGGGTGCTGTCGCGTACTCGTTATTTTCGCTCGCTCGCTTGTTTCTGCAAAAACCGCAGCGCTATCAGGTTCATCTTGCCGCCAAACCTGCGTCGCCGCTCTTTCAGCTTGGCGAGGGCGGGCCGATTTCAGTCGCTCGCGAGTGTCTCGAAAGCAATGCGTTTTGCCTGGCACAAACGGAGTTTTACAAGATCGACATTACGCAAACCGAGCCGATCAAGGGAAACTTCACCCGTGTCGCGCGCGATCGTTTAAGCGGAACATTGCTGGGGCCAACCAACCATCATGGTTATCAGCCGCGCTTACGCAGCTTGTACGAACAGCGCTTCAGCCGGCAAATGAGCTTCGCGGATTACCAGCGTCAGATCGAAATCGTGAGCGATCCCGCGCTGGTTGAGCACTGGAAACAGGAAGCACGTATCGTTACCACCTACACGACACTGCGCGAAGAACCGCCGCTTACGTTCAACAGCGCAATCGACGCGGAGCGGCACTTTCGCAAAGCCTATTTGCCCGGCCTCGTACGGACAATTCAAGAGACGACGATTGATGGCCTAACGAGCCGACAGATGCCAGACCGGACACTGCGGCGGCTCATCGAGAACGCCTGGGCGACACAAAACCGTTCGCCGTCGCAGATGATGCAGGAACTCGCGACTGGTTTTCGCGCAGCTGGTTTGCACATTTTTCGCCATCGCCGCGGCATGTTGTTCGTGTCGCCCGTCCGCGCCCGCGCATTCGTGCATGAGGAAACCGGGGTGTCGCCGCAGGTGCAGGCAATTCTGCAAACACTCGCCGAACACCCGCGGATGAATCGCAAAGATCTCGCGGACAAACTCATTGTCGATCTTGCCAGCGCAGAGGCAGAGTCGCACAAGCTGGCGCTCGCGGCTGATCTGCACTGGTTGATCGATGAAGGCTACGTCATCGAGTTCAATGACGGCTCGCTCGATCTGCCGCGGATGAAAAAAGTAGCGCAAGCCTCGGCCTTGCAGTCGGAACAAACGGCCAACGAGCCGCTTGCCCTACCTTAAATCGCGCCGGCTTTTTTCAGTGCCTTGTAGGTGCCGTTTTTGTTGATCGTCTTCAGGCCGCGTGCGGTCACGCGCAGACGAACAAATCTTTTCAGCTCCGGCACCCAGATGCGGTGCGAGTGCAGGTTGGGAGCAAAGACGCGCGGCACATTTTTCGTCACGTGCCGCCCGACGCCGCCTTTCTTTTTCGCCATACCGCGGCGGTGAATGACGCTGCCGCGCGCGGCTCTGGATCCGGTGATGCAGCAAACTTTCGCCATAATTGCAAAACGCGCGCGAAATGTGCTGTGCAGTCGAGTAACGGTCAAGCGATTGTTGAACGAAACGATGGCACAACTAGTCAAATGTAACTCGCGTCCGCGATGACGCGCGTGCAAGATCGACAATCGTACTGAGGGCAGATGCACAAAAATCATCAGAAACTTCGCATCGGGATCGTCGGCGCCGGCAACATTGTGCGGCAGCGCCATATGCCGGCGCTGAAAACGCGGCCCGAGGTCGAAGTGGTGGCGGTGTCCAATTCCACTTACGAAAGCGGCGAGCAGTTTGTTAAGGAATTTTGCCCGTCGGCCACGCCCATGCGCAACTGGGCCGACCTCCTCGCGCTACCGGACCTCGACATCATCTGGATTGGGACGCCCCCCTACATGCATTCGGCCGTCACGGTCTCGGCACTTGAGGCGGGGAAACACGTCTTTTGTCAGGCGCGGATGGCAATGGATTTGGCGGAAGCTGAGGAGATGCTCGCGGTCTCCAAGCGTTACCCCGAGTTGGTGACTATGCTGTGTCCACCACCGTTTGGAATGCGCGGTGATCTGCTCATGAAAAAGTTGCTGGCTGAAAGTTTCATCGGCACGCCGCACGATGTGCGGCTACAAAGTTTCACGAGTAGTTATCTCAACCCCGAAGCGCCCGCGCACTGGCGGCAGAAAATTCAGATCAGTGGGTTGAACGTGCTTACGCTCGGCATTTACGTCGAAGTGTTGCAGCGCTGGCTGGGTGACATCGTCGGCGTTTTCGCCCACGGCAAGATTCTGTACCCCGACCGGCGCGGCTACAATGTTATCGTACCGGATTTGTTGAATGTGCTGTGCAAGTTCGAGAATGGCGCCGAGGGCGTACTCGAATTCAGCGGTGTCAATGTCTCCGACGAGACCGATCGCGTCGAAATCTACGGCGACAAAGGCACGCTGGTTTACGATTTCGGTACGGACAAAATTCGCGCGGGTAAACATGGCAGCCGCGAATTCAACGACGTCGACCTTCCGCCGGAACTAACGAGCGAGTGGCGCGTCGAAGATGATTTTATCGCCGCGGTGAAATCGAAAGGCCGGATCCGTCCGCATCCCGACTTCGAAGATGGCGTGCGCTACATGCGCGTCGTCCAAGCCGTCGCCGACTCCCGCGACCGCAACGAGTGGGTCGACGTGAAGAAGTAAAATCAATGCGCGCCGACCGCGCGGGCGAGAATATAACCGATAAGACCGGTGGCGGGCAGGGTGAAAATCCATGCCCAGATGATGCGCTCGACGACCAGCCATTTAACGCCGCTGAAGCGTTTCATCGCGCCTACACCCATGATAGAAGTCGAGATGACATGGGTCGTTGAGAGCGGAATGCCGTAGTAGCTCGCGCCCTGAATAATCAGCGCAGCGGTCGTTTCCGCGGCGAATCCGTGCACGGGCTGCAACTTCACGACGCGATGGCCAAGGGTGCGGATGATCCGCCACCCGCCCGCTGCCGTGCCTACGGCCATTGTGATAGCGCAGACAATTTTTACCCACACCGGAATCGCGCTGAACGTCGGCGTGCGCAGAAAATGCAACAGCGGAGACGCATCGTTGAAGTTGCCGGCTTTTGTTCCGGTGAAGAGCGCGAGCGTGATGATCCCCATCGTTTTCTGTGCGTCATTGGTGCCGTGGCTGTGCGCCATCCATGCGGCGCTCACCAGCTGCAATTTTCCGAACGTTGAATGTACCATGTAGGGAGTGAAACGGTGCAGCGTGACGAACAGCAAAAACATCAACAGTGCGCCGACGATGAATCCGGCAACGGGCGAGGTGAACATCGGTAAAACAACTTTCGGCCACAGCCCGGTGCTCCATTTCAGCACCGACCAACTGCCGTGACCGGTCGCGAGCGCAGCGCCGCACAATCCACCGATCAGCGCGTGGCTGGAGCTCGACGGCAGGCCGACCCACCACGTCAGAATGTTCCAGGCAAACGCCGCGATTAGCGCGCAGAGCACGGTTGCAAGGGTGACCACGTTGGTATCGACCAAGCCTTTGCCGACAGTGGTGGCGACCGCGCCGCCGAGTAACGCGCCGGTCAAATTAAAAACTGCGGCCATGATGATCGCCTGGCGCGGCGTCAGCACTTTGGTCGACACGACCGTCGCGATCGCATTCGCGGCATCGTGGAAACCGTTGCTGTATTCGAAAATGAGTGCGGTGATAACAACCGCTATGAAAAGCAACATGTCGATGTTGGTCCGCCGGGGCGGGGCGGCGAATTACGAATATTTCAGGACAGTTTGCAGGACGATGTTGCCCGCGTCCCGGCAGCGGTCGATCACCTTCTCGAGCAGCTCGTAAAGGTCGCGCAAGAAAATGATGTGCTTCGGGTCATAATTGCCGTGGTAAAGATCGCGTAAAAGCTCGAGCTCGAGATGGTCGGCGTCGCCTTCGATGGCTTGGAGCTTGGCATTCATCTCGCGAGCGGTGCGGATGTCGGTGCCTTTGCGCAATTGGCGCACCATTGCCAGTACCGTCTCCGCCGCACGGTCGAGCAGCTCGACTTGTTTCCGAAAACTGACCTTCGGCAAATCCTGTGGGCTGATCAGCATCCGCTCGCCGATTTTCTCGACCGTTTTGGGAATTTTATAGAGCGCGGCGGCGAGCGCCTGGATGTCTTCTCGCTCCAGCGGCGTAATAAACGTCTTCGACAGCTCCTCCGTGAGTTGCTGAGTGATGCGTTTGTCTTCGCGGCGGCTTTCGGCAAATGCCGCGAGATCGCGAACGGAATCGTCATTGTCGATCTTGTGCAAAAGCTCGACGAGATGGTGGACACTCGAGTCCGCCTGTTGCGCGCTTGCTTCCAGAAGATCGAAAAATTTTTCGTCGTGTCCGAGGAACCGTCCGATTGAAATCATAAAACGCCTCCGCGTCTAAAGCATTGCCCCGCGCATAATGACCAATGCAATACTGAAGTATATAACGAGCCCGGTCACGTCCACGAGGGTGGCCACGAAAGGCGCGGAAGAGGTGGCCGGGTCCGCGCCCAGCCGGCGGAGAAGAAACGGCAGCATCGACCCGGAAAGTGAGCCCCACAGGACAACACCGACCAGCGCCGCGCCCACAGTGAACGCCACCAGCGCCCAGTGTGGTCCGTACAATTGCCGATGCATGTAGCGCTCGCCAACAATCGACCAAATCGTTACGCGCGCGGCGCCAATTGCGCCGAGAATCCCGCCTAACGAGAGACCCGCGCGAATTTCCCGGCTCGCCACACGCCACCAATCGCGCAGCGTCACTTCGCCCAGTGCCATCGCACGAATGATCAACGTGGATGCTTGCGAGCCGGAATTGCCGCCACTGGAAATGATGAGCGGCAAAAACAACGCCAGCACTACCGCCTTGGCGATTTCATCCTGGTAGTTGGCCATCGCCGTTGCCGTCAACATTTCGCCGAGAAAAAGAATCACCAGCCAGCCGGCCCGTTTGCGTACCATGCGCCACAGCGAGATGCGCATGTAAGGCTCATCCAACGCCTCCATGCCGCCGAATTTCTGGATGTCTTCTGTCGCTTCTTCTTCCGCAACATCGAGCATGTCATCGCTCGTGACGATGCCGACGAGCACGCCATTGGAGTCGATCACCGGCAAGGCGGCGCGGTCATATTTACGGAACGCTTTGAGCGCGTCCTCCTGCGTGTCATTCACTCGCAGCGCGACAAAAGTGTGGTCGCGGAACGCGCTTACTTTGGCGTCGAGCGGCCGCAGCAAAAATTCGCGGATCCGCAGGTCATCAATCAATTTTCCGCGATCATCGACGACGTAGATGACGTTAAGTGTCTCGCTATCCTGGCCATTCTCGCGAATGAAATCGAGGACTTCTTTCACCGCCCAGTCCTCGTCCACGGCTATGAAATCGGGGGTCATTAAGCGGCCGACACTGCCCTCGGGGTAACCCAGCAGCGCCTGTGCGATCTGCCGCTCCTCGGGCGTGAGCAGCTTGATCAACTGCCGCGCCGCCGCGCTCGGCAATTCTTCCAGCAGCGCGGTGCGATCGTCCGGCGACATCTCGTTCAAAATCCCGACCACCTGTTCGTGCGCCATGGCGTGCAAAAGTTCCTGCTGCGCCTCAACATCGAGATACTCGAAAACGTCGGCGGCGAGCGCGTGCGGCAGCACCCGGAAAATGATAACACGGTCGTTTTCCGGAACATCGAGAATCACTTCGGCCACGTCAGCCGGCGGCCACTCGTGAAACAACTCGCGCAGGGCGGTGAAATTCCGCGCAGCGATCATGCTCTGGATTTCGGGAGCGAGAAGTTTACCGACCATAGATATGCCGTCGCAATTGTAGCGGCGCTTGTACCAAGCACCGAACGGAAATACAAGCGCGCCGCGGCGAGCGCCTCGACAATTGTCTCCGCGCTTGGCAATCAATCGAAACGCGCCAATATGAATCCGATGAGCGCAACCGCGACCGCGGCGATGATCCAGCGCAAGATCGACAATGCAATTTGCGTGCTCACCTTCGATCGGCCCGAATCCGGTGCGAATGTCTTCGACGCGGCCACAATTAAAGAATTCGACGCGCATCTCGACGCGATTGAAAGCGACTCGTCCCTGCGCGGCCTGATCATTACTTCAGCCAAGGAGTCGATCTTCATCGCCGGTGCCGATCTCAGGACACTTTTCAGCCGGGCGAAAACTGGCGAGCTGCACGGGTTTATTGCCGACGGGCAACGCGTTTTCAGTCGGATCGCGGCGCTGAAAATCCCGACTGTCGCCGCGATTCACGGCGCGTGCGCGGGCGGCGGATACGAGATTACGCTCGCGTGCGATTACCGGCTCGCGTCGGACGATCCGGCGACGCGGATCGGTTTACCCGAGACGACGCTCGGCCTGGTTCCAGCCTGGGGCGGGTGCACCCGTCTGCCGCGATTGATTGGGCTCGACGCCGCGTGCGAAGTGATTCTCAACGGCAAACTCTATGCCGCGCTTGAGGCGCTGAAGCTCGGCCTAGTGGACGAGGTGGTTTCGCGTGAGCACTTGGTCGATGCGGCCCGCAATAAAATTGCGACGGGCAAAAGATCGATGCCTGCGCCGCCACACATTGAAAAACAACCGAAACCGCCGCCGGCCAATGGTAATGCCGCGCCACGGCGCGCGTTCGAGATCATTCGCCAGGCGATCGGCAGCTCAGTCGATGAGTCACTGCGGCGCGAACTCGAGGCAATTGTCGATCTTGGCAAGACGGAAGGAACGCAGAATCTGATCCGCAATTTTTTTCTGGCGGAGAAATACAAAAAGGGCGACGGGAAATTCTCGCAAGCCAAGGTCGTGCACGCGGCCGTGATCGGCGCGGGTGTGATGGGGTCTGGCATCGCGCAATGGCTGAGCGCGCGCGGCGTAACGGTGATTTTGCGCGACGTCAGCCGTGAGTTACTCGATCGCGGTTTGGCAAACATCGAGAAGATTTACAGCGACGCGGTAAAGCGTGGCTTGATGACGGAAGACAAATCGAAGGGGGGCCGCGCGCGGATTGTCGCTTCAACCGCGCCTATGTAATTGCTCGATGTGCAGTTCGTAATCGAAGCCGCGTCGGAAAAGATCGACGTCAAAAAACATATCTTTCGCGAGCTCTCG
>DASTDG010000037.1:0-13766 GCA_035710475.1 Chthoniobacterales bacterium
CGAAGCATTTACCAAGTCAGCTCTCCGGCGGCCAACAACAACGGGTGGCTGTCGCTCGGGCTCTCGCGGGCAGGCCGGCCATTCTGCTGGCAGACGAACCGACGGGCAATCTTGATTCGCGCAATGGCGAAGCGGTGATGCAACTCCTCAAGGAACTCCACGGGGGCGGGGCCACCATTTGCATGGTCACACATGATGAGCGCTTCGCTCAACATGCCGATCGCACCGTGCATCTGTTTGACGGTCGGGTAGTGGAGGACCGGATCGCCGCCTAGGGAGTTACGCAATGCAAACGCTGTGGCAGGACCTGCGCTACGCGTTGCGAATGCTGGCGAAACAGCCGGCGTTTACTGCCACGGCGATATTGACTCTCGCGCTGGGCATCGGCGCCAATACTGCAATTTTCAGCGTCATCAACGCCGTGCTCCTGCGGCCGTTGCCTTATCCGCAACCGGACCGTCTCACGCTCATTCGCGAGCGCACAAATATCTTCGATTCCGGTTCGGTTAGCCTGCCGAATTATCTTGATTGGCGCGTCAGCCAGCGCGGTTTCACTGATCTCGCGTTGTTTCGCCGGGACGATGCGAATCTGTCCGGCGCCGCCAGCGACGTGGAAGCGGAGCGCGTCGGCTCCCTGCGCGTCACCTACAACTTTCTTTCCGTCCTCGCCGTGCCGCCGGAACTGGGACGCGATTTCCGTGAGTCGGACGATGTCCCGCACTGCAAAAAAGTCGCGCTGATTTCCGAGGAACTATGGAAACGCCGCTTCGGCGCTTCGCATGACGTGATCGGGCAATCCGTCATGCTCGATGGTGTGCAGCGCGAAATCATCGGCGTGGTTCCATCGAACGTTCAGTTGGCGAGAAAAGCGCAGGTTTACATTCCGCTGGAAGATTTGCGGGCGGACAAGGATTACCTGGATCGTCGTAATCATCCTGGATTCTCCGCGCTCGGCCGGCTCAAACCGAATGTGGCACTCGCCCAGGGCACGGCTGATTTAAATGACATCGCCGCGGAGCTCGAACGTCGTTATCCCGATTCCAACACCGGACGCCGCGTCACGGCACTGATCCTTCTCGATTCTGCGGTGAAGGATTACAAACATGGCGTGACACTCCTTCTGGCAGCAGTCGGCTGCGTGCTTCTCATCGCCTGCGCGAACGTCGCGAACATGCAGTTGGCGCGCGCGCTCGGCCGCGAACGCGAACTGGCTGTGCGCGCCGCTCTCGGCGCAAGCCGCAGCCAACTCGCCAAGCAGGTGTTTATCGAAAGCGCGATCCTGGCTGTGTTAGGAGCTATCGCAGGCGTCCTTCTCGCACTTTGGGGGCTCGACGCTATCAAGGCAATTGCGCCGGGTCATTCCGCCAGTTTTGCTCCGTCTGATGCAACTCGTTTCCAGGAAGCGAATCTCGATTTGAAAGTGCTTGCGTTCACGGCGGCGGTGGCGGTCGCCGCCGGCGTACTGGTTGGTATTTGGCCGGCACTGCGAGTCTCCCGCACCGCTTCGCTCACGCTCTCCCTGCACGAAGGCGGCCGCGGAACCAGCGGTGGCGCGCACAGTCAGCGTGTGCGATCGGGACTGGTCGTGGCGCAGGTCGCTCTCGCTTTGCTCCTGCTCCTCGGCGCGGGACTAACTCTGAAAAGTTTTCGCAATGCGCAAAACGCGCGGCTCGGATTCAATCCGGAAAATATTTTGGTGGCCGACGTTTCGTTGCCCAAGGCGCGCTACGACACGGACGAAAAGATCGCGCGTTTTAATGATCAGCTTATCGATCGGATTCGCTTGCTTCCCGGCGTCCAAGCCGCGGCGCTTGGCTCGAACATTCCCTTTGATAACAACGAGTGGGACAGTTCCTTTCATCTGACGGGCACGCCGCCATATCCGCCCGGCGAAAGACCGGAGGCAGAAGTAAACCACGTAACGCCCGATTATTTTCGTGTGATGGGAATGCCGCTTTTGCGCGGACGCGCCTTCACCGCAGATGATCGCGCCGGCCGCCCGCGATTGGTCATTATCGATGAAACGCTCGCGCAAAAATATTTTCCCGGCAAAGACCCCATTGGCCAGCAGATGGATGACAACCGATCGGACGAAAAAAATCCGCCTCCCCTGACGATTGTGGGGGTAGTCCCGCGCACGCGCAACGAAGCGCCCGGCGAAGACAACGTCGAGCAATATCACTGGCCGCAAATGACCTTCGCCGCCGACCAGGTGCCAAACCGCAGCAACATGCTCTTGGTGCGGGTGAAATCGGGTAATCCGCTCGCGCTCGTGCCAGCAATCAAACGCGAACTCCAGGGGCTCGATCCCGATCAAGCCTTTGCCGGCATCTCGACGATGGAAAGCAACATCGAGAAAAGTCTTGGCTCCCGTCGCATGATGATGTCGCTACTCAGCGAGTTCGCCATTATCGCGCTGGTGCTGGCCAGTGTCGGATTGTATGGGGTGATGGCGCTGACAGTGACCCAGCGAACACGCGAACTGGGTATTCGTCTCGCCCTGGGCGCGCAACGCGCAGATGTCTTCCGCCTGGTCCTCGCACAGGGAATGTTGCTTGTGCTTGGCGGCCTGACCATCGGATTGCTTGGCGCGGTCGGCGCAGCTCGCGGATTGCAAAGTGTGCTGTACGGCGTGGGCAGGTTCGACGTGTCGGCATTGAGCGTCGCTCTTTTAGCGCTCGCCGTGGTGGCACTGCTCGCCTGCTGGTTGCCGGCTAGGCGCGCCACGCGCGTTGATCCAATCGAAGCATTGCGCGCTGAATAACATGAACGATCTAAGATTTGCTCTTCGACAGCTCCGCAAGTCGCCCGGATTTACTTTTCTCGCGGTGCTCACGCTGGCACTCGGCATCGGCATGAACACTGCGATCTTTAGTTTAATACACGATCTTTTCCTGCGTCGCCTGCCGTTTCAAGAGCCGGAACAGGTGGTTCGGATTTATGGTGAAGCAAAAGACCGCGATTTAAAGGAGCTGCCCTTTTCCGTCCCGAAGTTCTGGCATTATCGCGACGGACAAACTGCTTTTTCCAGCATCGCCGCCGATCGGGGGAACGGTTTTATCCTGACCGAAATTGGCGAGCCCATCCAATTGTTCGGCCGCAACGTGACGGCCAACTACTTCGATCTGCTCGGCATTCACCCAACACTCGGGCGTACTTTTCTGCCAGAGGAAGAGACGAAAGGGGATGTTGTAATGGTGACGGAAAGTTTCTGGCGTAAACGCCTGAACTCCGATCCTAATGTGCTAGGTCGCAGCATCACGCTGAACGGTGTACCCAATACAATAATAGGTGTGTTGCCCACTCTGCCGATTTCATGGTTCGGCCGCGACACCGAAATCTTTGCGAACAAACTGTTCGAACCGGCGGACATCAGTAGGGACCGACTGATGCGGGGAGTCAGTTTCATGCGTGCCATTGCGCGATTGAAACCGGGCGAAACGATCCAACAGGCGCAGGCCACCATGCCGGCACTCGAGCGAGGCTATCGCGAGGAGCGACCAGAAAATCCAGACAATAGCTGGGCATCGGTATTGGTGCCGGCTGCGGAAGATGTGACCGGAAATTTGCGTCCGGCATTCATGACACTCCTGGCGGCGGTGAGCGCTGTATTACTCATCGCGTGCAGCAACGTAGCAAACTTATTGCTGGTGCGTTTCACAGGACGTCGGCGCGAGATCGCGTTGCGCATGGCAGTAGGAGGCCAGCGAAGCAGCATCGTTCGGTTGTTCGTACTAGAGAGCACCCTGGTCAGCGTTATTGCGGGTGTCGCCGGATTATGCCTGGCGCTTTGGACAGTATCGGTTGTTCCGCGGATGGCCGGGCAAAACGTTCCGCTGGAAAGTGGCGTGTCATTGCATCTGCCCGTGCTCGCTTTCACATTGGGGTTGTCGCTCATCACAGGTCTGCTCATGGGTCTTTACCCGGCCTGGCAGAGTTCGCGCGCCGATCTGGTCGAAGGACTCAAGGAAGGCGGTGGCGGAACGACTGGTAGTCATCGACAACATCGTCTCCGTCGCGGTTTGGTCGCAGCGCAGGTCGGGCTTTCGGTCGCATTGGTGGCGAGCGCAGCGATGCTGATCTCGAGTTTCGTTCGGCTTAGCCGGCAGGAATCCGGCTTTAGATCCGAGCGCATTTGGGCGGGTGGAATTGCGCTGCCGCCGGCGCGATATCCCGATCCTGCTTCGCAAGCTCGTTTCGTCCAACGCTTGACCACGGAATTACAAAACGAGCCCGGTGTGGAAATCGCATCCGTTACCGGCGCGGTGCCGTTGTCTGGGGACATATCCAGGGCGCCTTACGCGCGGGTTGATGGAAATCCATTGCCGTTGACCCAGCGACCGCTCGGGCTCACGCGCAGCGTTTCGGCGAACTATTTTCGCACGCTGAGCATTCCACTTGTTTCCGGACGGGACTTTAGCGAACGCGACGGCGTCGATCAGCCATTGGTCGTGATTTTGAGCAAAGCCACGGCCAAAAAACTTTTCCCGAACGAGGATCCGTTAGGCCACCGCATTCTTTTTGGCACCGACAATGGCACCGGCGCACCTGCCGAAGTTGTGGGCATAGTCGGGGACGTGCGATCGGCAGAGTTGGCCAAAGCGAACGACGTCGAATTTTACCGGCCCTGGGCGCAACGCAGTAGTCCATTTCTGAATGTGCTCGTGCGCAGCACGACCAAGCCAGAAGCAACCACCGGAATTGTGCGGCTCAGTTTGAAGAAAATCGACGATGGCCTGCCGATCATCCAACCAAATACACTCGAGGCAATCGTCAGCGACTCGCTCGGTGACCGACGCTTGACGATGGCGCTGCTCGGCGTTTTCGCGGGTATCGCCTTGCTTCTTGCCGTGGTTGGAATTTATGGGGCCGTCGCGTACACCGTCGAGCAGCGGACCGGCGAGATTGGGGTACGCATGGCACTCGGCGCACAGACAATCGATGTGCTTCGCTTGGTCGTTCGGCAGGGAATGAACCCGGTTATTCTCGGCTTGATCATTGGTTTGGCCGGAACATTTGCTGTTGGCCGTCTCCTCGCGGCCCAGCTCTATCAGATTTCGCCACACGATCCATTTTTGCTCGGCGCTGCGGCAACCGTGCTGGCCGTCGCCGCACTGTTGGCGTGTTTGCTTCCGGCGCGCCGCGCCACACGTATCGACCCGATTCAAGCACTACGCTCGGAGTGATATGGATGATCTAAGGTTCGCTTTGCGCCAGCTCCGCAAATCTCCGGGGTTTACGGCTGTCGTCGTGATCACGCTCGCGCTGGGGATTGGCGCTAACGCCGCCATCTTCACGCTCGTCCGCGGCGTGCTTATCAAGCCTCTGGTTAACCGCGACGAAGACCGGCTGATTTATATCCGGCAGAGTGCGACGGGCATCGGTACCGAAAATAGCACCTGGTCGATGCCGGAAATTGCGGACCTAAAGACGCGGGTCGAGACCCTGAGCGAGTTCGGTGACTTTTCCACCATCGCCTTCACCATGATCGGCCTCGGCGAGCCTCGTGAACTCAATGGCGGCGTTGTCAACGGGTCTTATTTTGACGTAATGGGGCTACGTCCCGCGCTGGGGCGCCTCATCGGGCCGGAAGATGATGGCCCGAAGGCTGCCCCCGTCGTTGTCCTCACCTATCGTTTCTGGTCGAACGCCCTCAAGCGAGATCCATCGGTTATTGGCAAAACCGTTAACCTCGGTGGCGTTGAGGGCGATCGCTCCGCCACGATCATCGGCGTGCTGGAGCCTTGCGTGCCGTATCCTCAGGAGACCGAAATCATCGCCAACGTAGTCAGCAGCCCACACCATCTCTCGGCAACCATGGTCACCCAGCGTGTCCATCGCATGACGGAACTTTTTGCGCATCTCGCACCGGGAGCCACCCTCGATCAAGCTCGGGTCGAATTGCGTTCCGTGTACGCCACGATGAAAAAAGATCACCCTGAGGCTTACTCGAAGCAGGCGGACTTTCAGATCTCGGCCAAACTGCTTCGTGACCAGATTACCTCAGGTGCGAGAACTGTGTTACTCGTTCTGCTCGCAGCATCCGCCCTCCTGTTTGTCGTTGCGTGCTCGAATGTCGCGAACCTCATCCTGGCGCGTACGGTTCGCCGCGAAGGGGAGTTGGCGGTCCGTACCGCCCTCGGCGCAAGCAAAGGCGCGCTCCGCCGCATGTTGCTGGCCGAAAGCCTCCTGTTGTGCGGGGGCGGCGCGGCGCTTGGCGTGCTGAGCGCGCAGTGGATGGTCGACGTACTGGCTCGTTACGCCTCGCGTTTCTCGGTTCGTGCCTTGGACCTCACCGTTGATTCCAGCCTGCTGTGGGTGGGCGTGTCGCTCGCCATTGTCGCCGCGGTGATTTTGGCATTTGTCCCCCGCCTGCCCGCTGACACGTCCGGTGCACTGCATCTCTCAAGCAGCAGCGCGGCGTTAAGCGGGAGCAAGAGGCGCCAGCGCATCTTCGTCGTTACGCAAATCGGCGCGTCGTTTTTGCTGCTGGCTGGCGCGGGTATGGTGGTCACAACGCTCCTCGCACTTCAGAGGACGCAGACCGGTATCGATACGCGCCGTGTCCTGGCCATCAACGTTCCGGCCGTATTTTACGGAAAAACAGGCCGGCAAGTTATCGATTTTTACAAGGAAGTGATACGGCGCATTGATGCGCTTCCGGGTGTCAATAGGACCGCCTTCGGAATGATCGCTCCATGGCGCGATGCCGGCTCCGGTCCCACCCTGCAATTTAACGCCGAAGGGTACGTTAACGCCGCGGGCGAAGATGACCCTCGCGCGCAGTATCGTGTCATCTCTCCCGGATTCTTTGCGGCGTTGGGCGTTCCTATCATTGAGGGACGCGATTTCAATGATCTTGACGGTCGAAGTGAAGAACCAGTCGCCATCATCAGCCAAACCCTCGCGCAGCGCATGTTTCCCAACCAGGATCCGATCAATCGGCACGTGTTCTGGACCGATCCGGTCTTGAAACGCATCGGCAAGACGCCGCCGCGGCTGCAACGCATCATTGGCGTCGCCGCGGATATTGACGACGTACATGTCGTTCCGGAGCCCACCCTGACGATCTATCACAGCTTTGAACAGGGTCCCCTGTTTCGCGGCCGCCTTTTCATTCACGCCAGTGCAAATCCCTATTCACTGATCACGCCGGTCACGCGCATTATTCGTGACTTGTCCGTGGATCAGCCCATTGAGCGCGCCGCTACCCTCGAAGACGCCCGCGCCGAAGTGCTTACTCCGCACCGTTTGAACTCGGTGGTGTTTGGTCTGTTCGCCGCAGTTGCATTGTCGATTGCTGTGGTCGGCGTCGCAGGCGTGCTCGCTTTTTCCGTCAGCGCGCGCACGCGGGAATTCGGTATCCGGCTGGCCCTTGGATCGCAGCCGAAGCGTCTTTTCAAAGATGTCATCGTGGAGGGCGCCGCAATGGCCGCGGCGGGCATCATGGCAGGCGTAATATTCGGATTCCTCCTGGCGCAGGTGGCGCGCAGCTATTTCGCGGATGCAACGATGCCTGGCGTTTTGCCAGTCGCCGTGTCGGCGTTTGTGCTGCTGGCGGTCGCCCTGGCCGCGTCGATGCTCCCCGCGCACCGCGCGGCGCGCGTCGATGTTATTCAAGCATTACGCAGCGAATGATATGAACGATCTGAAGTTCGCTTTACGCCAGCTCAGCAAATCACCGGCGTTCACTCTGGTTGCTGTCCTGACGCTTGCACTCGGCATCGGTGCGAACACTGCCATCTTCTCCGTCGTAGAAGGGGTGCTTCTCCGTCCACTGCCTTTCCCGCGCGCTGAACAACTCGTTAGGATCTACGAAGCCCTGGATGAAAATGGTGCGCGCACGGCGTCGCTGAATCTGAGCGATCGCACAGTCGCGCGCTTTCGCGAGTTCGGCCGCGAGATTTTCGAAGATGTTGCTGGTGGGACCGGCGGCGCTGCAGTCGTTGGCGTGAACGGTGCTTCGCCTGTTCAGACGGTTCCTGCCGCCCAGGTCACTTCGAACTTTTTCGATGTGCTTGGATTGCCTCCAGCGCAGGGTCGGAATTTCACCGCAGAAGAAGGACTCAATGGAACCGCGAGCGTCGCAATCGTCAGCGACGACTTTTGGCGCAACACGCTGAACTCGCGCCGCGACGTGCTCGGCAGCTCGATTGTGATCGACGGAACGCCGCGCACGATCATCGGCGTGATGCCGAAAGCATTCCGGCATCCCTATCGTGCGAATCTGTGGCTGCCACTTGCGCTTCAGCCCGACAATCCGGCGACGATTAACAACCATTATCTCTATGGGGTTGCGCGACTGCGTCCGGGCGTCACTCCTCAAAAAGCAGAAGACGCAGTGAAGCGCATGTGCGCAACAATCAATCGCGACGATCCGAATCCGGCAAATGCGCGCGCTGCCTACATCGTGCCGTTGCGCGAGAGCTTTGTGATGGATTTGCGTCCGAAAATTCTCGTCATCGTCGGTGCGGCAGTCTGTGCCTTGTTGATCGCCGCGGCGAACTTCGCCGGTCTGCTGCTCGCTCGCGTCGTCGAGCGGGAAGGGGAGTTTGCCTTGCGCGCTGCGCTCGGGGCGAGCAGGCTACGACTCGTTCGGCAACAGCTGACTCAGGCGCTCTCGCTCGCTTCCATCGGCACCGCGTTCGGTCTGCTTATCGCATTCTGGATCACGCCGATGCTCTTCGCGCTCAGCCCGGAAGGCACGGACGCAACCGGGAGCGCGATGCGTGAATTCGATTACGCTGCGCGACTTGATCTGCCGGTCTTCGCTTTCGCTGCGGGCGTGATGACGCTGGTCGGTTTGGGTTTCGGTTTGCTGCCTGCCGCGCGTGCATCGCGGACCGACTTACGCTGCGCGATGAGCATCACGTCACGCGGTGCAACACTCGACTGCAATACGCGACGATTGCTCGGTTCATTCGTCGTGATTGAGCTGGCGATTGCAGCTGCGCTCCTAACCGCGAGCATCACTGCGACACAATATTTTTGGAAGCTGATCGAGGAGCCATGGGGCTTCGAAACGAAAGATCGCCTCGCCTTCAACGTCACTGTTCCTGATCGATTCTTTCCCAGCGCGGCCGCGAAACAGAACGCGCTCGAAGCTTCGCTCGAGCAACTGCGAGCACTGCCAGGCGTCGAATCCGCGACGGTCGTCTCGCCTTCCCCGATGGACGCGTCGTGGACGTTGATGCTCTTCAACGTCGAAGGCGCGCCTGCACCCGAGCCGCGCGGTGTTTACACGGCCTACTCGCGCGTGCCCGTACCCGGCTACTTCCAGAGTGTGGGCCAGCCGATCTTGCAGGGCCGCGATTTCAACACTAGCGACACCGCCGACGCTCCGCTCGTCTGCATTATCAGCCAAAGTATCGCAAAACGCTTTTGGCCTAACGATTCGCCGATCGGCAAACGCATCCGCTGGGGACGACTCGATGGAACTCGCCCGTGGTTCACAATTGTGGGGGTCGTCGGTGATATGAAAGCGATCGCGGATCCGCGCGACGGCGAAGTGCTCGGCATGATCGCGCGCCCGCTCGCGCAAATGCTTGTGCACGCGACCACGCAACTCGACGACATCACCTTCGTTCTGCATACTGATCGTCGCTCGGTGAACGAGCCGGTTATCCGCGCCGCGCTGGCCCGCGCGAATGGAAATCTCGCCGCGTACAACTTTCTTGCGCTCGAAGATGCCGCAGCGCGCTCGCGCACGACCGAGCGATTCATCTTCGTCCTCGTATCATCGTTCGGATTCGTCGGGCTGATGCTCGCTGGTGTCGGTTTGTATGGCCTGCTTGCGCTCCAGGTCGCGCGGCGCGAACGCGAGTTCGGCATCAGGAGTGCACTCGGTGCTACCGCGCGCCAGATAATCCAGCTCGTCGCCCGACAAGGCGCTACCTTGCTTTCGTTAGGGTTTACTGCCGGAGCGCTCGCGACTTATGGAGTCGTACACCTGGTGCGAAATCAATGGACCGAAATGCCTGCGCCGAATCTGGTCGCGTGTATTTGCGCTGCGATAGTGCTCGGCATCGCGGTAATGATCGCGTCCTGGTTGCCGGCACGCCGCGCTGCGCGTGTTGATCCTGTCATTGCACTTCGCGCCGAATAATATGAACGATTTAAAGTTTGCTTTGCGCCAACTCCGGAAATCTCCCGCGTTCACTGCGATTGCTATCATCACATTGGCGCTCGGGATCGGGCTGAACACGGCGATCTTTAGTTTGATCAACGATCTGTTCCTGCGCGGACTTCCGTTTCGACAACCCTCCCGGGTCCTGCACGTCTTCTCGCATGCCAGAGATCAGCGGGTCGATTTTCCACTTTCGGCGCCGCGTTTCATGCACTTTCGCGACGGCCAAACCATTTTTGACGGATTTGCTGGGGAAAACGGGCTTGCGGCCACCGTGACTGGCGTGGGCGATCCGTTCCAAGTTCCAATCTTTAAGACAACCGCAAATTATTTCGATGTGCTGGGTGTGCGGGTGATCCGAGGCCGGACGTTTTCGGCTCAGGAGGAGGAAGGGGCCGATGTTGCGGTCGTCACCGAACGGTTTTGGAAATCGCGCCTTGGCGGCGATCCGAATGTGATCGGGCGCGGACTCACGCTCGATGGAGTGTCGCACACCATAGTCGGTGTGATACCGACGCTTCCGGTTTCATGGACCGGACCGAATGCCGATATCTGGACAACAAAGCCGTTCATCATTCCGGGTTTTTCCTATGAACGGATGATGCGGGGTACCGCATTTCTGCGCGCGGTCGGACGATTGAAGCGGGGCATTTCCGTTATGCAGGCGCGCGCCGCGCTGCAGTTGCTCGAAAACAGTTATCGCACGCAGTACCCAGAGAAGATCGACGCAAAATCCAGTACGATAGTGAAGACTCTGCCGGAAGATGTAACGGAAAATCTGCGACCGGGTTTCGCCACATTGCTCGCGGCGGTAACCTTTGTTTTGCTGATCGCGTGCAGCAACGTCGCCAATTTGTTACTTGTTCGGTTCACTGGCCGCCGGCGTGAAATCTCACTTCGAATGGCTTTGGGCGCGACGCGCGCAAGTGTGGTGCGGCTATTTGTTTTCGAAAGCGTTCTGATCAGCCTACTTGCGGGTATTTTCGGCGCGGTTCTCGCGTGGCAATTCGTGCCGGTTGTGCCGAGACTCGCGGCGAACTTCCTTCCGATTGAACAGGGAAGCGCCACCGCGATTTCCTTTCCTGTGCTCGGATTCACAATTGCGCTCTCGCTTCTGACCGGGCTGGTGATGGGTCTCTATCCCGCGCTGCAAAGTTCGCGTGCTGAGATTGTCGATGCTCTAAAGGAAGGCGGCCGCGGGACTTCCGGCAGCGTGCACCAACAACGTTTCCGCAAATTGCTGGTCGGCGCGCAGGTTGCACTTTCCGTAACGCTACTCGCCGGCGCATCGTTGCTCATAGCAAGCTTTGTTCGGCTGAGCAGGCAGGATCCCGGGTTCAGGTTCGAAAATCTCTGGACGTGTTTCACCGTTCTGCCAGAAGCGCAATATTCAGACGAAGGAACACGAGCCCGGTTCGCAGACCAGCTAACGAAAACCTTGCGGGCAATGCCCGGCCTGCAGGAAGCGACCATTAGCACTGGTATTCCGCTCACTGGCGGCGCCGCAGCTACGCTTTATGCCCGTGCGGACAGCAACGTGCCACCCGTTGCTGAACGCAAAGGCGCTGCTTCTAATGACATTTCACCAGGATGGTTACGTACGCTTGGGATTCCGTTACTTGCCGGTCGCGACTTCACCGAGCAGGACGTTGCAGATCATCCGAACGTAATTCTCATCAGCGCATCGGGAGCAAAAACGGTATTTGGAAATGAAAATCCGATTGGGAAAACATTGCTCATCACTAGCGGCAGCATTCCGGTCGAGATCGTTGGCGTAGTCGGCGATGTGCGCTCTGTGCGACTCGATCAGCGCAATGATATGGAATTTTATCGCCCATACGCGCAGGAGAATTTTCCGTTTCTCTCCATCACAGTGCGGAGTTCCTTGCCGACAGATACTGTCACGAAAACCGTGCAGACGGCATTGCGTACGATCGATCCGAATCTCGCGCTCATTTTGCCGCAGCCGGTCAAAGAGATCATGCGACAGGCGCTCGGCCAGGCAAAACTAATGATGGCTCTGTTGGGAATTTTCGCCGGCGTCGCGTTGCTGCTCGCTACAATTGGAATCTACGGTGCCGTCGCTTACACGGTCGAACAGCGGACAGGCGAAATTGGCGTACGCATGGCCCTTGGCGCGCAAACGGCGGATGTGCTGCGGCTTGTTGTTCGTCAGGGAATGGCTCCTGTCGTGTTGGGACTCGTCATCGGAATGGTGGCTGCTCTTGCGTTGGGTCGTTTACTTTCTACGCAGCTTTACCAAGTTTCGCCCCATAGTCCGGCGCTTCTTGCTACCACAGCGCTGACTCTCGGAGCAGTCGCATTGCTTGCATGTTTCCTGCCCGCGCGCCGCGCAACATTTGTAAACCCAATAGAAGCCCTTCGGGCAGAATGACGAATTAGATGCAGACCTTTTTCCAGGATCTTCGCTTCGGCTTCCGAATGCTTCGGCGGAGTCCCGGCTTTTCTCTACTGGCTATCCTTTGCCTGACTTTGGGCATCGGCACCAATGCGGCCGTTTTGAGTTGGATCGAAGGAATTCTGATTCGGCCGTATCCGCTCGTGGCACATCAGGACCGGATGTTCGCGCTTATTGGCACGACGCGCGGCGTACCAGGGCATAACGGGCTCTCTTATCCCGACTTCGTTGATCTGGAAAAAAACTCCACGCTGTTTGAGTCGTTCATCATCGATCGCATCACCGGCACGACGCTGAGCGTCGGCGACCGCGCTGAACGCGCATCGCTCGGAATCGTTTCGGCCAATTATTTCGATGCACTCGGTGTGCGGCCGATTCTGGGGCGCGGATTCAGGCCCGAAGAAGCAACTGGACGCAATGCGCATCCTGTCACGGTGATTGCTTATCGGACCTGGAAAGATCGCTACAATTTCGATCCGAACATTGTCGGCCGGGCGCAATTTATGAACGGTGTTCAGCACACGATTGTCGGCGTCGCGCCGGAAAAGTTCCACGGCACGTTCGTGGGATACTCTTTCAGCTTTTGGGTGCCGACTTCGATGCAGGAGGCGTTCGACACTACGGGCTACAAATTGGAAGATCGCGGCGCGCGCTGGATCGAGGGCTACGCGATTTTGAAACCTGGCGTGTCACGTCAGCAAGCGCAGGCCCAGCTGAATTCCATCTCACAACGCTTGGAAAAGGATTTTCCGGATACGAATCGCGGCCACGAGAACCAGCTCGTCCCATTGTGGAAAACGCCGTTCAACGGCGCCGGGAACATGTCGTCTACGCTCGCGATCACAATGGCGGTGGTGTTTTTGGTTTTGCTGATCGCGTGTGCCAACGTCAGTAATCTTTTGCTCGCGCGTTCGCTGTTGCGCCGGCATGAGATGACGATGCGGCTCGCGCTCGGCGCCGGCCGAGGCCGTCTGGTTAGGCAATTGGTGACCGAAGGATTATTGCTTTCGCTGATCGCAGCACTCGGTGGAATTGCAGTCGCATATTGGTGTCGTAATGCGCTCGTGCTTGCGTTTCCGCCGGCGTTGCCTGGAATGGTCATCGACTATCCCGGTCAAATCGATTGGCGCGTGCTCGCCGTGAGCGCCGGAATTTGCATGGCATCGACTCTCTTATTTGCGCTCGTGCCCGCGATTCGCGCGAGCGATGTCGATCTTTCAA
>DASTDG010000038.1:0-3321 GCA_035710475.1 Chthoniobacterales bacterium
TGATCGGTGATACCGACGCGGATGTTGTCGCCCTCGCGACGAATCCATTCGTGCGTTTCGGTGTAAAGCAAATCGTCCGGAATGTTCACGTCTTTTTGTAGAGCGGTTTTTTCTCGATCACAGCCGGGAATTTTTGCCGGCGTATTTCGATATCGATCTTCGCGCCCACTTTTGCACGCGGCGCATCGATGTAAGCCATTCCGATCCCGCGCTGCAAACTTGGCGAGAGCGTGCCGCTCGTAACTTCGCCAATGCGTTCGCCGTTCCCGAATACCGCATAGTGCGGCCGCGGCGGAGGACCTTTCTCTTTCATGCGAAACGGCACGAGCTTTTCGCGCGGGCCGTTCTCTTTCGTTTGCAACAGAACGTCACGGCCGATGAAGTTCGGCTTCGCAAGATCGACGAAAACGCCGAGGCCTGCTTCGATCGGGTTATGTTCCGGCGACAAATCGGACCCGTTCAGCGGGTAGCACATTTCCAGTCGCAAAGTGTCACGCGCGCCCAGGGCGCACGGTTTAATCCCGAATCGTTCTCCTGTTTCCAGCACGAGATTCCAAACCTTCGCCGCGTCCTCCGCGCGAAAGAAAACTTCCACGCCATCTTCGCCCGTGTAACCGGTGCGTGCGATCGAGAGTGGCATCCGTTCAATTGTGAGATCAACAATGTGATTGCGTGGTGGAAGATCGACATTTAACGCGCGAAGGAGATCGACGACGCGCGGACCTTGGACGGCCACTCCGCCAAACTCGCCGCTACGATTTGTAAGGCGAGTCATGGCATCGGCATCTTGCCGATGGTTTCTGTAAACATCGGCTGTAAGCCGATGCCACTTTTGCAGCCAGACGAAATCTTCATCCGTTCGCGACGCATTGACGACGAGCAGAAATTTCTGGTCATCGGTTCGATAGACAATCAGATCGTCAATAATCCCGCCGCCGTCGTTGAGCAAAAAAGTGTACTGGCCGGTGCCGACCTCCAGCTTCTCGATGTTGTTGGTCAGCATGACGTTCAACCATTCGCGCGCGCCGCTGCCTTCGAGGGTTAACTGGCCCATGTGCGAAATGTCGAAAATGCCCACGTCGTTTCGCACCGCGCGATGTTCCTCCACGATGCTCGTGTATTGCACCGGCATCAGCCAGCCGGCGAACGGCATCATTTTCGCGCCACGGCGCACGTGCTCGTCGTAAAGTGGAGTTTTCTTGGCTGATGTCTCAGTCACCGCACCAGCGTAGTTGTCGATCAAACTGAGGTAAAGGTCGAGCACAACTGGAGCGGCCGCTCCTCGCGGCCTAAACAAGTGCGAACTGCGACCACCACAATTTACCAACGCGCGCCGAGATCGCGTTCCATCTTGCCAGCAAAACGTTGCGTTCTTACCGTGCGCCCGTGTCCTGGCTCGATAAACTCGAACGCCGTCTCGGCTTCCTCGCCGTGCCCGGCCTCATCCGCATTATCGTTGGGATCAGCGCCCTCGTCTTCTTCCTCGTCCGACTCAATCCGGATTTGCGCTTCGTTTTTGATCTCGATCCACAGCGCATCCGCCACGGTGAAGTCTGGCGTCTGCTGACTTACATTTTCATCCCGCAGACATTCAGCTTTCTCTGGATTCTGTTCGCCCTTTGGTTTCTCTGGTTTGTCGGCGACGGCCTCGAACGCGCTTGGGGCTCCTTCCGGCTCACCCTTTACGTCATCGTCGGGATGATTGGCACGACCGCAGCGGCGTTCTTTTTCGGCAGCAATTTTTCTAATTCGATGTTGATCGCCTCGCTCTTCTTTGCGTTTGCGCGCTTTTACCCGAACGAAATCATCTACGCGTTTTTTATTTTGCCGGTGAAGATCAAATGGCTGGCTTGGGTTTCGGCGGCCCTTCTTTTGCTCGGCTTTTTTGTCAACTCGAACTCGTATCGCATGGCGCTGGTCGCGGCATTGAGCAATTATCTGATCTTCTTCGGTCCCGAGATTGTTTACGAAGCGCGTCATCGCCGTGAGGTTTCAACGCGGCGGAGACGGTTCGAGATCCACTCGCGCAGCGAGGCCGAGCCGCTCCACAAATGCAAAGTATGCGGCGCGACTGAGATGAGCGACCCGAACCTCGATTTCCGCGTGGCGCGCGATGGCGAGGAATATTGCATGGCCCATCTGCCGCGTGCACAGACGCCCGCGCGCTAGAGTAGGGCAAGCGTCTCGCGTGCGAATTGCGAGTCGCAACCGGGACGGTTGCGCTACTATCCTCTACGACAGAAACTAGCCGCCATGACTGATAAGAGCGCAGCACTTGTGCCGGAAGAAGGCTGGCATTGTCTGCATCTGTTTTACCGCGTCGAGCATGGACAATGGCAATTATTCAGTCGTGAGGAACAGAACGCGGCGAAAACCAATCTCGCGCGGCTCGTTCAGGAGATTCGCGCGCTCGAGTCGACGCAATTACTCACGCTCAGCATCGTCACGCCGAAAGCCGATCTTGGCTTCATGCTGATCACGCCCGATCTGCAGATGGCAAACAAGATCGACAAGCAACTATCGCTTTCATTAGGCCCAGACGTGCTCACGCCGGTTTACAGTTATCTCTCCCTCACTGAGGAAAGCGAATACATCACCACTGCAGAAGAATACGCCCACGGCCTCGACGAAGAAACACGGCGCGACGCGACCAAGCTCGAGCAGGCGCTGGCGACGTTTCGCGAGCGCATGAAACATTACCGCCAGGAGCGCGTTTACCCCACGCTGCCCGATTGGCCGGTGGTTTGCTTCTATAATATGAGCAAGCGCCGCGGCGAACAGCGTAATTGGTACGCGCTGGCTTATGAGGACCGTCGCAAGTTGATGAAGGGCCATGCCGCAGTCGGCCGCGAGTTCGCGGGCAGAGTGAAACAGCTCATCACTGGCTCGACCGGCCTTGACGATGCCGAGTGGGGCGTGACGCTCTTCGCGCGCGACACGTTCCAGATCAAAGCCATCGTTTACAAAATGCGCTTCGATCTGGTTAGCGCCGAGTACGCTGAGTTCGGTGAGTTCTTCATCGGCATTCAGTTGCCGCTCGATGAGCTCTTCCGCCGGCTGCAACTCTGAGCGGCGAGTTCGCACCTGTAGGGGACGCTGCTAGCGTCCCAACTGAAACCGGGAAGCTGACAGCTTCCCCTACAATGATTCTCGATTAGATTGTCGAGCTTCTGCGTTTGCCAGCCACCGGATGGGTGACAGAGTGGTCGATTGTGCACGCCTGGAGAGCGTGTGTGCCCCAAAAGGGCACCGAGGGTTCGAATCCCTCCCCATCCGCCAGCTGAGGAACTTTGCGGATCAGGCTCGAATCAGCTGCCTTCT
>DASTDG010000039.1:0-3562 GCA_035710475.1 Chthoniobacterales bacterium
CCTCTACAATTTCTCGAACTTAAATGCCAGCGTCGCGAGCGGCGGCAACTGAATGAGAATGGAATGCTCACGGCCCATCCATTGTCGATCTTCGCTTTGGACGCCGCCGTAATTTCCGACGTTACTGCCGCCATAGGTCTCTGCGTCGGTGTTGATGAGCTCCCGATAGAACCCGGCCTTGGGCACTCCAAGCCGGTAATCATACCTAACAATTGGCGTTGCATTTACGACAAACACAACTGTTTCCCCGGCGCGTGATTTGCGCATGAAGGAAACGACGCTGTTATCCGCGTCATGGAAATCGATCCACTCGAAGCCTTCATAGGTGTCATCCTGTTCCCATAACGCCGCCTCGTTCTTATAGGTGAAGTTGAGATGTTGTACGAGCCGGCGCAGGCCATCGTGGCGCGGAAGATCGACAAGCTGCCAGTCAAGACTCGTGTCGTGATTCCACTCGTTCCATTGGCCGAACTCGCCTCCCATGAAGAGCAGTTTCTTCCCCGGCTGGCCGCACATCCAGGCGTAAAACATCCGCAGGTTCGCGAACTTCTGCCATTCGTCTCCTGGCATCTTAGAAAGAAGCGAGCGCTTGCCGTGGACTACTTCGTCGTGGCTGAGCACGAGAATGAAATGCTCGGTGAACGCGTAGAGCAGCGAAAAGGTGATATTGCCGTGATGGAACCGGCGGTAAATCGGGTCGAGCGACATGTATTCGAGAAAATCGTGCATCCAACCCATGTTCCATTTGAAGCCAAAGCCGAGGCCGCCGAGATAGGTTGGTCGCGACACGCCCGGCCAGGCGGTTGATTCCTCGGCAATGGTGATGATCCCGGGAAAGCGCTCGTAACAGATCTCATTGAAGCGTTTCAGGAAATAAATCGCGTCCAAGTTCTCGCGACCGCCGAAAACGTTCGGGATCCATTGGCCGGGTTTGCGCGAGTAATCGAGATACAACATGGACGCGACCGCATCCACGCGCAGGCCATCGATGTGATATTTGTCCAGCCAGAAGAGTGCATTCGCGATTAGGAAATTCCGCACCTCGTTGCGGCCATAGTTGAAAATAAGCGTTCCCCAATCCTGCTGCTCGCCCTGGCGCGGGTCCATGTGCTCGTAAAGATCGGTGCCATCGAACTCGGCCAGCGCGTACGCGTCTTTCGGAAAATGCCCTGGCACCCAATCCATAATCACACCGATGCCGGCCTGATGGCATTTGTCGACGAAATGACGGAACTCATCGGGATTGCCGTAGCGGCTGGTCGGCGCGTAATAGTTCGTGACCTGATAACCCCACGAACCTTCAAATGGGTGCTCGGCAATCGGCAGCAGCTCGATGTGCGTGTAGCCCATCTCGACCACGTACGGGATCAGCGTCTCGGCCAACTCGATATAACTCAGGAACCGATTCCCCTCGTCCGCCCGGCGCCGCCAGGAGCCGAGATGCACTTCGTAAATGTTGATCGGGCTCTTCGGCCAATCTCGCGTGCGGCGCAGGTCCATCCACTCGCCGTCATTCCATTCGTAGCGCGACAGATCGTAAACGAGCGAGGCGGTCGATGTCCCGTGTTGTGAGAAAAACGCGAACGGATCGGCTTTGAGCAAAAGCGCGCCGGGGTAGGTGCGGATCTCGAACTTGTAATGCGCGCCTTCGCCGACTCCCGGAATGAACAGTTCCCAAACGCCCGCGCCTAACAACTTGCGCATCGGGTTGACGCGACCGTCCCAGCCGTTGAAATCGCCGACCACACTGACGCGCTGCGCATTCGGCGCCCAGACCGCAAAGTAAACGCCGCGCTGGTCACCGATGGTTCGCAAATGCGCGCCAAACCTTTCGTAAAGCTCCCAGTGCTGCCCCTCGGTAAACAGATGCAGGTCGATCTCGCCCATGATCGGGCCGTATTGATAAGCGTCACGTGCGACTTGCTCTGCGCCCTCCCACGTCGTTACCTGAATGCGGTAGTCGAGATCGCGCGTCGCTCCCGGCACGGTCGCGCAGAAAAATCCGTCGCGGTGAACTTTTTCGGCCTCGATGCGTTGTCGATCTTGTCCGCCGCCGGACGGACTCGCTGCGGCGAGCAAGATGTCGATCTTCTTTGCGTCAGGTCGAAACACGCGCACGATCAGATCGTCACCGGCGCGATGCGGCCCGAGGATGCGGAACGGGTCCGAATGCGTGCCGGAAAGAAAGCTGTTCAACTCATCCGGCGGCAGGCCGGAAACGGAGAAAGGTTTCATGCGATTCGTTGAAGGGTTAAAGCGTTGAACCGTTGAAGCGAGCCAACCCTTCTATCGCTTCAACGCTTCATCACTTCAACCCAGTTCATCGCTTCAACTCTTGAACGCTGGATTTGACCGCCAACGCGTCGCATAGTTCATCGGGATGCAAAATACGGAGCAGTCGGCGGTCGATGAGCTGCTGCAGACCTATAGCGAAACCGGCGGCATCAATTATCTGGCGGCGGCGGCCATGCTGCCCTCGCGGCTGGCAGTCGAGGAGGTCTGTACCGAGTTGATGAGCCTCATGTTTCCCGGGTTCCGCAGCGAGACTGTCGTCAACTCGGAGGACCTCGCCGAAATCACCCGGGCGCGGATCAGAAATTTGCACGCGCGACTCAAGACCGAAATTTGCCGCAGCCTGGGCAAAGTGCCGCCCGAGGAAAAAACGGAGCGCCGGGCCGAGGAAGTGTTGGCCGTGTTTTTAGGCGAGCTGCCACATGTGCGGCGGATTCTTTGGAGCGACATCGACGCGGCATACGAGGGCGACCCGGCGGCGAGAAGTTATGAGGAGATCATCCTCGCTTATCCCGCGCTCGAAGCGGTCGCCATCTATCGCATGGCGCACGTCTTGTACGATAAGGTGCCGCTCATCCCGCGGATCATGACCGAATGGGCGCACAGCCGGACTGGCATCGACATTCATCCCGGCGCAAAGATCGGCCCAAATTTCTTCATCGATCACGGCACCGGCGTGGTGATCGGCGAGACCTCCGAAATCGGTTCGCGCGTAAAACTTTATCACGCGGTCACACTCGGCGCGCGCAGCTTTCAGAAAGATGAGCACGGCAAAATAAAAAAGGGCGGCAAGCGTCATCCCACGGTCGAGGATGATGTCACCATTTACCCCGGCTCGACTATCCTTGGCGGTGAAACCATCATCGGTGCAAGATCGACAATCGGCGGTAACGTTTTTCTCATGCAAAGCGTCCCGCCCGATTCGCTCGTCTACTACGAGGAGAAACAACTGCGCATTATGCCGAAAAAGCCGCATAAATCGGCCGGACCACGAGCCGCGTTCACCGGATGAAAAGTGGCACAAGCGTCCCGCTTGGGTTTGATTTGGTTCGCAAGCCTGAGGCTCGCGCTACCGTAATCTACCTCGACTATAACGCCACGACTCCGCTGTGTGATGAAGCGCGGCAAGCGATGCTGCCGTACCTCGATCGGTTTTTTGGAAACCCTTCCAGCGTACACGTCGCGGGACGCGAAGCGCGCGCCGCAATCGATAATTCGCGCGACAAGCTTGCCGCACTTCTTCGGGTTAAGCCTAACGAATTGGTTTTTA
>DASTDG010000040.1:0-4312 GCA_035710475.1 Chthoniobacterales bacterium
ACCACGAAAAAATTTGGATGCGCCGATTCGTTAGGCACTTGGAGTGATCTCGGCACGGCATCTCGGGCAAGGCGTTTGAAGTCGGCGGTGCGCGTAAGATCGACAATCTCCTTCGCTGCGCGCACGACCTCGTCGGTAAACTCCCGCGTGAGGAAGATCGGCGTCTCAGCAATCCGGAAATCGGCCGGCCATTTCTCCGTCTTATTGACGCAGCGAAGCAGCGCGGCGTATTTCGCCGGCGTGAAACCGGCGTTAAAGGTCGAGCGAAGCTGCGGATCCACGTTTCGCGATCCGCCGCAGGTTACTTACCGTCCGACTGCTGCTCACCCACGCTGTTGATATGGAGCGGGCCGAGCACTGCGGTGGCACCTTCGTCGGTGAACACAATCACCCGGTGGCCGCGTGGATGAATATGGGCGTGATCAGTCGTTGGGACTGAATATTCACGACCATCGGAAGTTCGAATGATAAACGGGACGAACGGAACCCGCTCGAGCCGCTCCCGCACATCCGCGATCATAGGTCGAACTATGGCAAAAACTGTCCGCCCCGCATGACCTGCTCGCCGTCAAACCAGACGTCGAAATCGCGGCCGACGCAGTCGATGTGCGTTTTCGATTTCCAATCGGCGCCAGTGTGTTCCGCATAAGGGTGGCCAAAGGCGATGTGGACGCCGGGAATTTTCTCGTCCTGCAAAATGTTCCCGATGACGCGCGTTAAGGCGGTGTTCGTGCCGATGGCAAATTCGCCGACGCGGTTGCTGTTCTCGTCGGTGCTTGTGTACGCGCGAAAGTCGTCGAGCAATTCCCTGTTTTTGCAGCGAAGATCGACAATGCGATTGTCGGCAACCTGGATTGTTAGCGGCGCATCGCGAAGATCTCCGTACTTGGTGCAAAGATAGTCGCCGACCACACCATCGACCACGAACGTGCCATTGGTGTTCGCCGGCGCCGTGAAGATTTCACCGCCCGGCAGGTTGCCCCATTTTTCCGGAGTGATGATGCCGCTCGTTTTGAGCCATTTTAGTTTTGGCGAGAACTCAGCTTCAAATTTGGTGCCATGCGGTGTACGACAACTGATGCGCTCGGCATGACGCGCGCGTTCGATCAATCGGCGACTAAGCGCATCCACTTCGCGGAAATCGGCGCGCATGCCTTCCAACATGATCTGCCGGTTGATATTCACCATATGAGCGTGACGGATGTGATGCTTATTCACCACGTCGCTCATTTGCATGCGCGAAGGGAGCTCGCCTGGCTGACTTTGCGCGCAAAAGATCGACACCTGCGATTTAGCAAGATCGTAGAGAATCGGTTCTGGCATAAACTTGAGCGGACGCGACGTGTAGTTTTCCAAAATGAAGACGGAGTGTTCGGAACCGATTGCTTCGACTTCAAGTCGCAATGCGGCTGCGATCTCAACAGTTGCTTCGTCCGTAATGATCGTGACCCGCTCTCCCGGCGTTAGCTGAAGGCAAACGCTTACGGCATTGCGCGCACCGGGCGCGAGTTCCGTATCAATTGTGTCGACAGTCAGACGGTCAGGCATTTTGGAAGGTGCTCAGTTTTATGCGGAAATTCGAGTCGAGCAAACCATCAACCTGCAAATGCATTCAAATTTAATCCTTCGTACGTTTCATCCACGATTTGATCGACAACGGCTTTCATCTCGTTCGTTCGCGCGAATGTGGCGAGCTGGCGGTCCGCGCCGGTGCCTTCGTGCATAATACGCTCGATGTGTGCCATCTCGCGCTGACTGCCGAGCTCATTTACTTCGGTCGAAACAAACTCGAGCAGTTCGTTTAGCAGACTGCGCGTTTCGACTTCGGTCTCTTTGCCGAAGTCGATCAATTTGCCGTCGATGCCGTAGCGCGTCGCGCGCCACCGGTTCTCATCGAGCAAGCGACGGCGATAGACCCGGAAGGTGGTATTTTGTCGCAGTAATTTGTAAAGTTTGGCGATCACGGCTTGAATCAACGCCGCAATCGCGAGGGTATCGTCGACACGCGATTGCGCGTCGCACACGCGCACCTCGAGCGTGTCGAAGAAAGGATGGAGCCGAATGTCCCACCAGATTTTCTTGGCGTTATCGACGCAGCCAGTTTTCACCAACAGCTTGCAGTAATCTTCGTACTCAGAGAGCGATTCGAACGCGTCGGGAATTCCCGTGCGCGGAAAACGCTCGAACACCTTAAGCCGATAACCTTTTAAGCCGGTGTCTTGTCCGACCCAAAATGGTGAGTTGACTGAGAGCGCGTAGATGTGCGGCAGAAAATAGCGCGCCTGGTTCATGACGTTGATGGCCGATGCGCGATCCGGAATGCCGACGTGCACGTGCAAACCAAAAATGAGGTTCGCGCGCGCGAGCTGCTGCATGTCTTTCACGATTTCACGATAGCGCTCGCCTTCAGTGATGAGTTGATCGCGCCAGTGCGAAAACGGATGCGTGCCGACGGACGCGATTTTCAGGCCGGCGTTCCCGGCGAGCTTCGCTAGTTTGCTGCGAAGATCGACAACGTGCGCGCGCGCGTTGGTGATCGATTCGCAAATCTCAGTCCCGAGCTCGACCACCGATTGATGCATCTCCGGTTTGATCTGCTCCTTGAGCACCACCTTGCCGCCTTCGAGAATTTCCTGGATGTGCGACTTCAGTTCGCGCGTCTCCGGATCGACAATCGCGAACTCTTCCTCGATTCCGAGGGTATAGGTGTGGTCCTTGGCGCCCATCGCAGAGCGCAAATCTCTCTCAAAAACAATGCGCTGTCATGCCATGTGGGAGCGGTCGCAGCGCCGCGACGGTCGGGACGCTAAGCTCCCTCCCACATTACCCTAGCTCACCTAACGAGCGGTGCGTGACTGCCGCTTGCACAAACTTGCCCCAGCTCAGGTTGTCCCGGCCGGACACGTGTTCGCGTGCTTTGCGGATGGCCATTTCCGAAACGGCTTCCACGACCCATTCGAAGTTTGCCTGGCCGACATTGGCGGCCTCCGCATCTGGCGCGGGATTGCAGAAATCGATCGCCACCGGCACGCCATCGCGAATCGCAAACTCAACCGTGTTCAGATCGTAGCCGAGAAATTGATTCAGGGTGAGCACGCCTTGCTCGACTTTCTGCAAAATTTCCGGCGGGGTCTGCCATTCGGTTTGATAACGCAAATGATACGGATGCCGCGGTTCGTAGGGCATGATCCGAACGTGACGCTGATCAATCGAATAACAGCGGAAGTACATCTCGAACTTCACCTCCTCCTGCAACATCATCACCAGCTGGCCGGTCTCGTTGTAGGCCCGGTAAAATTCGTCCCGATTGTGCAGCCGATACACATTTTTCCAGCCGCCGCCGGCGAACGGCTTGAAAAACGCCGGCCAGCCGACATAAGCGAAAATTTCTTCCCAATTCAACGGATACGCGAGATTGCGAAATGATTTCTCGTTCGTGTCCGGCGGCGGCTGGTTCGAGGGCAATAAGACTGTGCGCGGTACGGCCACGCCGATTTTTGTCGCGAGCGCGTTATTGAAAAATTTGTCGTCCGCGCTCCACCAGAACGGATTGTTCACCACCGCGGTGCCGGTGAGCGCCGCGTTCTTCAGCCAGGCGCGATAGAACGGCACGTCCTGCGAAATGCGATCGATTACGACATCATAACCACATGGCTCGCCCTGCATCACCTTGTCGATCCTGACGAACTCGGCCACAATGTCGCGCCCGCCCGTTTTCTGATTCACTCGCTCGACAAAGGCCGGCGGAAAACTGTGTTCCTGCCCGAAAAGGATTCCGATTTTTTTCATAGCTTGCGTTCTGTCATTTCGAGCGAAGTCGAGAAATCTCTTACTATTATCTGTCATCAAGCACGGCAGCGGCGAGATCAATCCAGCTCGGATTGAATCGATTGATCAGGTCAACTTTCTTTGCTCGTGACCATTTCTTTAACTGCGATTCACGCGCGATCGCTTCGTGGACGTTCTCGTAATTCGTAATAGATGAGTTTATTGCAGCGGTAAGCAGCTGGAAAATTAGCGCCAGTGCCTTGACGGTGCTCCCAAGCTCTGCGCGACAGGCTGTTTGTCAGTCCGATATACAACACAGAGTGATTTCGATTTGTGATGATGTAGATCCAAAAGTCGTATTCCCGCGGCATCTCAGGCTAGCAATAAGAGATGTCTCGACTTCGCTCGACATGACAGGAAGAGTTCACAGCGTCGACAAATAGTAGGGCAGCATGTCGCGCCAGTAGCTCCACTCGTGGCCGCACCATTTGCGGTCGTCGAGCCAGTGGGGGATGCCTTTGGAATTCAAAATCTCGGCGAGCCG
>DASTDG010000041.1:0-3439 GCA_035710475.1 Chthoniobacterales bacterium
GCTTTCGAAGATTGCCGAGCTCAAGGTGATCTCGCGCACCTCCACACAGAAATACAAAAGCACGCCCGAGAACTTGCGTGAGATCGGCCAACAATTAGGCGTAGCGCATTTTCTCGAGGGCAGTGTGCAAAAAGTCGCTAACGCTGTGCACGTGAACGTGCAGCTGATTCGCGCCGCAACGGCCGAACATTTATGGGCGGAAAGCTACAATCGCAAACTCGACGATGTCTTTGGAGTTGAAGGCGAGGTAGCCAGCGCCATTGCCGAGCAGCTCAACGCCAAGCTCACTGGCGCTGAGCAAAAAGCCGTTGCGGACACGCCGACCCAGAATGCAGCCGCCTATGACGTTTACTTACGCGCGGTCGCAATCGATAACGCACTCACCCTCGACACGACAAAGCGAGTCGCTGACCTTTATGCCGAGGCGGTTCGGCTTGATCCTCAATTCGCGCTGGCATGGGCTCGCCTCGCTGTCGCGCGAAGCCAGCTCTATTTCAATGGCCTTGATTTGGACAAGAACAGCGGTGCCGCGGTGAAGGACGCCGCGGACCGTGCGATGTCGCTCCAGCCCGAGCTCGGGGAAGCATGGCTAGCGCAGGGCGTTTATCGCTACCGGGTCCTGCGCGATTTCCAAGGCGCGCTCCGGTCGTACGAAGAGGCGCTCAGGCGTTTGCCAAACAGTGCATTCGTGCTTCAGCAGATGGCTCACCTTGAGCGACGGCTCGGGCAGGCTGACGTCGCGCAAAAACATTATCAGGCAGCCGCACAACTGGATCCGCGCAACATCGGCATCCTTTTAACCTTGGCCGACACATTCCGGAGCGTCCGTCGTTATGACGAAGCACGGGCGGTCCTTGATCGCGCCCTGGAGATGGCACCCGGAAACGAGGCCGCACTCGGGGTGAAGGCATTGACCTTCCAAGATGAGGGTCGACTCAACGAAGCCGCCGAGATTCTGGCGAAAGCTCCTGCGAATTCCCAGGACGAGGCCCTTATCTTCGCGCGAGTGGCCCAGTTCTACGACGAGAGGCGCTTCGACGAAGCTATCGCCCAGATTCAGCAGAACACGCCCGCGGCATTGGCCAACGATCCGCGCACCCTGACGCTGCTTGGTTACTGCCAGAAATTTGCCGGTCATAGCGATGAGGCGCGTGCTACCTTTACGCGCGCAGCCGCGGCGATGAAGCCAACACCTGACTCAGTTGTTGTCATCGATGCGCGAAATCTGCCGTGCTATCTCGCGTGGGTTTATGCCGGCCTTGGCGAAAAGGAGAAGGCGCTGGAGCAGGCGCGCCATGCCATCGCTGATTACTACAGTGACGCTTTAGTTAAACCTTTTGCAGAAACCTCATTGGCAATCGTCGAGGCGCAAACTGGCGATATCGATTCAGCGATCGCTTCCTTGCCGCATCTGCTCGAAATGCCCAATGGCGAAACCTGCAGCGATCTTCAGTTAAATCCGCTCTGGGACCCGTTGCGCAAAGACCCGCGTTTCCAAAAGCTCTGCTCCGGGGCACTGAGCGAAAACTGACAACAATGCGCTATTTTGGCGCGGGGAACATCACCAGATTCATGTCGCCCAGGCGACGTGCGCATATGATTTTTGTTCCATCCGGCGACCAGCGCGGATTCACAAACTCGCCCGCAGCGTCGGTGAGTTGCATCGCGCCGCTGCCGTCACGATTCATTGTAAAAACCTGGAACCGATCATTCACCCGCCGCGAGAACACCACGCGTTTTCCGTCGTTCGACCAGGCCGGCCATCCATCGAGCGTGTTCTTGCCGGAAATGTTGTGATCGTTTGTCGCGTCTGCGTTCATCAGAAAGATTTGCGACTTCCCGCCGTCGACGCGTCGGTGCAAGATCGATGACCCATCCGGCGAGAACGACGCGTACGTGTACCCACCGCCAGTTGTTAGGCGTTTCAACTCCGTGCCGTCAGTGCGGATGGTTGCCAGGTCCATTTTCTTGTCGATCTGTTCGCCGATTACTTTGTTGTCGCTCGGCACATCGCGACCATCCGCCGCGGTCGCAACCGCAAATTTCGTGGTGTTAAACAAGATGCGCTGACTATCCGGCGCCCACGTTGGATGAATGTTCTCTGCGTTGCCGTTGGTGAGCTGGCGCACATTTGTGCCGTCGGCGTTCATCACAAAAATCTCCGACACACCCGCCCGGATCGACACAAATGCGATCTTCTTTCCGTCCGGCGACCACGCCGGCGAGTCATCTTCGTCACTGCCGAACGTGAGCTGGCGCATGTCGCTGCCGTGACTCGCGCTGTCCGCATTCATCGCATACACCTTCATCCCGCCATGCCGGCTTGAGACGAGCGCAATTTTTCGCGAATCTGGCGACCAGGATGCCTCATAATCAACCACGTATGTGAAGGGGCTGAATCTCTTGATCGGAAAATCGTCCGCACAGGCGCTAGCGATGATCGCTGAAGTGAAGATCGACAAAGACGCACACCAAATGCGCATCAGGCGACTAACGTACGGCGCGACTCAGTAAAAGCAACGTAGCGCGCCTTGCGCGATGGGCGGCGACTTTCGTGAGATCGACAAACGTGGAATGGACGAGATCATTAGCTACCACAACGTGGTGACGGCGACGCCGTCAATCAGCCGGGCTGAAACGGTGCTTGCGCAGATTCGTCTGCCGCGCCAAACAAGGACTTCTATGAAAACTGCCGTTTTGGTTAGTGCTGCAGCGCTGTGGTGCGTCCCGTGTCTTGCCAAGGCGCAAAGCGCAGGTGAACGCCTGCGGGCTATCTACACAGAAGAATGGAAATGGCGGCTGGAGCAGTTTCCCGGGCTCGAAGGAGTCGAAAAACCGGTTCCCGATCGCCTGCCAAGGGTAGATCCGGCGACGCAGGAGATGCGGCTACGTTACTGGCAGGATGTCCTGCACAAGCTCGATGATGTTCCGCGCGCGCAGCTCTCGCCGGAGGAGCAGATCAATTCCGATGTTTATCGACCGGAAATCGAGAATTTCGTCGCCGATCAGAAATTCCGTGACTACGAAATGCCAGCCAACTCGGATTCTGCTTTCTGGAGCGATTTGGGCTACACGGCGCGACGACCGTTCAAGACGCTGACGGATTACAAAAACTGGATCGCGCAGATGCGCGACATCCCGCGCTACTTCCGCGAACAAATCGCGAACATGCGGGCGGGGCTTGCGCGCGGCTTCACGCCGCCGCGCCTCACTTTGCAGGGACGTGAGAAATCCATCGCGGCCATCGCCGAGGGCAAACCTGAAGACAATCTGCTCTACACACCGTTCCGCGAGCCGATGGTAGGAGTTCAACCATCCGACCAGGACAAACTCAAATCGGAAGCCGCAAAGGTGATTCGTGAAATCGTGCAACCGGCTTATGCCGACCTGCTCAAATTTTTCCGCGACGAATATGTGCCGCACACCCGAACGACGATTC
>DASTDG010000042.1:0-2417 GCA_035710475.1 Chthoniobacterales bacterium
GCGCGCATACATCATTTCAGCCTTGAGCAGCGCCAGATTCACATTCGAGGGGCATTCCGGCGTGCAACCTTTGCAGGAGAGACAATTACTTAGCGCAGCGTCGAGCTCGGCGGATAGGAGCGGATCATGGCCGTTCACGCGCATCTGGAGCGCGGCGCGAATGATGTTGGCGCGGCCGCGGGTGGACATGATTTCATCGCCGGTGGCAATGTAAGTCGGGCACATAATGGGCGCGTCTTTGCGGCAGCCGCCGCAGCCGTTGCATTGCTCGAGATTGCCGATGAATGAGCGGTCCTTGAACGCAAACGCCAGTCGCGGCTCGAACGGCAGCTCAATCGGCCTGGTGAAATTATCGCGCAGGTGATTGTCGATCTTATGCTGGCCGTCCGCAAAGATTTTGCCCGGATTGAAAATGTTTTTTGGATCAAACATGCGTTTGATCTCCCGCATCAGAACGAGCAACTCGTCACCGAGCTGTTCGCGCATGTATTCGGTGCGCGCGATGCCCACGCCGTGTTCGGCCGAGAGCGAGCCTTTGAATTGTCTGACGAGCGCCGAGGTTTCGTCGGCGATCTGCCGAAATTTTTTGAGATCACTCGCGCTGTGCAAATCGAGCACTGGCCGGACGTGCAAGAGTCCGGTCGCGGCGTGGCCGTAGTAACTCGCGTTGAGTCCGAGCGGGTTGATGATTGATTCCAAACCGCGCACGTAAGCCGGCAATTGCGCGGGACGCACCGCGGCGTCCTCGATGAAAGCGACCGGCTTGGTCGGTCCGACGCAGCCGGTCAACAGATTGAGACCGGCTTTGCGGACGGACCAGACGAGATTCATCTCGTCCGGCTCTGTGACGATTTTCGTGCGCAGGCCTAACGAACGTGATTGCAAGATCGACAATCGCTCAGCGACGTCATCATAAAACTCGACGATCAGAATCGCTTCGCACGGTTTCGCGTCGAGCTCCATCAGGTCGCGAGCTGGTTGGAAAAGGAGCTGGCCTTTAGTCTGATCGAGCAGCGGACGATCGATGTGTTCGATCGCGGCGGGTTTGAGATCGAGCAGCGCGACGGTCGCTTGCATCGCTTCATCGACTGAAGCGAAGAAAACCAGACCGAGACCTTTATCGCGTGGCAGCGGCGAGATTTTCAGTTCAGCGGAAAAGATTGCCGCGAGCGTGCCTTCGCTACCGGCGAGAATTTCGTTCAGATTGTTCGGCGCGCGCGAGAACCGCTGGAGACCGTAACCGGACCAGCGCTTTAACAGTCCCGGTGGCATTCGCTCCTCGAGTTCGCGAATGTGCGCGCGAATCAGATTGTCGATCTTACGCCGCTCATCGCCTAACGAGTCGTGCGCCGGACCGACAGTCAGAATTCTGCCATCGGCGAGAACGATCTCGGTGGAAATGACGTGGTCGGCGGTGGTGCCATAGACCGGGACATGCGCGCCGGAAGAATTATTCGCGATCATGCCGCCGATCGTGGCGCGCGAGCTGGTCGCGACATCCGGGCCAAAGCAGAAGCCGTGCGGCTTCAGAAACGCGTTGAGCTGATCGAGCACGACACCGGCGCCGACGCGCACGCTGCGCTTGTCGATGTTGAGATTGTCGATCTTGCGATTATGGCGGGAGAAATCGACGATTACTCCTTCGCCAATCGCATTGCCGACGAGACTCGTCCCCGCGCCACGCGGCGTGACGGAAACGCCTTCGTCGGCCGCCGTTCGAATGACGATGCTTGCTTCCCGCGCCGTGCGCGGAAACGCCACGCCCGCGGGCTCGATTTGGTAAATCGACGCGTCGGTCGCGTAAAGCTGCCGTGTGAGATTATCGAAGCGCACGTCACAACCCGAAGCGGCGATTCTACTTTCCTGTGTCTCAGTCATGTAGAGTTGGCGAAGATAACTTAGAAGAGGGGAATTTGCGTGTCGTCCGGCGCCGGCTCGGCGAACCGTACGCCGACGCCAATCAGGCGCACAGGTTTTTCGGTGCGCACGAATGCTTCAGCGAGCAGCGCGCGAAAATCTGGCAGTGTCGGTGCAAGTCCGGCGCGCTCGGCCGTTGTGCGGGTGAAGTCGTTAAACTTCAGCTTTACGAAGATTTTCCTGATCTCGCGGCTCGATTCTTTCTGCGCGAGATCAGCCATTAAATCCTGGAACAATTCCTCGAGCTTCTCTTCGCATTGCTCGAGCGTCGTAAGGTCGACCGCAAATGTTTGCTCAGTGCTGAGTGATTTGCGCGGCCGGCCGGGTTCGACTGGACGGTCGTCAATGCCGCGGCAGAGATCGTAAAGCTCGAGGCCGAACTTGCCGAAAAGATCGACAAGTTCGCCGCGGGAGAAGCGCTGCAGGGCGCCGCACGTGGTGACGCCGAGTTCCTGAAGTTTGCGCTCGGTCTTTTCACCGATTCCCCAGATCTGCCGGAC
>DASTDG010000043.1:0-4520 GCA_035710475.1 Chthoniobacterales bacterium
CGCGACGGGAGGAATTGTTTCCGCAAATTATTTTGATGCGCTGGGTGTTCGCCCGATGCTTGGCCGCGGCTTTAGGCCGGAAGAAGGCACGGGGCGCAATGCACATCCAGTCACCGTAATTAGTTACCTGACCTGGCAGGACCGTTACAAGGGCGACCCGGAGATCATCGGCAAAACGCAATATCTCAACGGCGTTCAACACACGATCATTGGCGTCGCGCCGGAAAAATTCCACGGCACCTTCATCGGATACTCGTTCAACTTCTGGGTGCCGACGTCGATGCAGGAAACGTTCGATTCGACCGGCTACAAACTCGAAGACCGCGGGGCGCGCTGGATTGAAAGTTACGCGTTTTTGAAACCGGGCGTGACGCGTGAGCAGGCCCAAGCCGAGTTGAACGCCATTGCGCAACGTCTGGAAAATGATTTCCCCGACACTGATCGCGGTCACGGCATTGAAATTCTGCCGCTCTGGAAAACGCCATTCAACGCCGTTGGAAATCTGTCGCCCACGCTAGCGATCACAAGCGCGGTCGCGTTTTTCGTTCTCTTAATCGCCTGCGCGAACGTGAGCAATCTTCTGCTCGCGCGCTCACTCATTCGCCGTCATGAGATGACGATGCGTCTCGCGCTCGGTGCCGGGCGCCGGCGTTTGATTAAACAACTTTTCACTGAAGGGCTGCTTCTTTCTCTAATCGCAGCCGCCGGTGGAATCATGGTCGCGTACTGGTGTCGTAACGCCCTTGTGCTGATATCTCCTACCCGCATTCCGGGCATCACAATTGATTATCCCGGACAACTGGACTGGCGTGTTCTGGCTCTAAGCGTGGCGGTTTGCATCGGATCGACAATGCTGTTCGCGTTGATACCTGCGATTCAAGCGAGTCATGTCGATCTTTCCGGCGCGCTCAAGAGTGAAGGCAGCGGAGTAGTAGGCGGCAGCGGTCGATCGCGACTGCGCTCGGCGCTTGTGTTCGTTCAAGTAGCGCTGAGTTTTGTGCTCATTGCCGGAACTGGATTACTGCTCCGAACCCTGGTGCAAATGCAAAATTCCGATCCGGGATTTTCGACACGAAACGTCGTCGTGTCGGCGGTAGATCTTTTTTCTGCCGGCTACAAACCCGATCAGGCCAAAATTTTTTACGAACAAATGCTCGAGCGCATTCGGGCACTGCCCGGCGTTCAATCGGCAGCATTGGCGCGGGTCAGGCCTTTCAGCTACACGGTTTACTCGTCAGCGCCGCTGGAGATCGAAGGTTATCAGCCGCCGCGCAATGAGCAGGTGACGGCGGATTACAATCAAGTTGGCGAAGGATACTTTGCCACCATTGGGATCCCCATTGTTACAGGTCGCGAATTCACCCGCAACGATGACGAAAACGCACCATCGGTTGCGATCGTCAATGAGACGATGGCGGCAAAATATTGGCCGGGGAAAAACGCGATCGGGCAACGACTCAAAGTCAAAGACAAGTGGATGGAGGTGGTCGGTCTCGCGAAAGATTCCAAATATCAAACGATGCTCGAGGCGCCGAAGCCATTTTTTTATGTGCCGGTTCGCCAGAATTTTTTCGTCCAAAACGGTTTCATCATTCGGACGGACCAAAGCGCGGCCGCGATCATGAACGCGCTGGCCCGCGAAATCCACGCGCTCGATCCGAATCTCGCGCCCTTGGACACAATCAGTTTGCAGCAGCAAGTCGATCGCATGAGTTACACGCAACGGCTGGCGGCGACGCTGCTGGCGATTTTTGGTGGAATGGCGCTCTTCCTCGCCGCGATCGGACTTTATGCCGTCATGTCCTACGCGGTTTCGCAAGGCACGCGCGAGCTCGGTGTGCGCATGGCGCTCGGCGCGAACGCCGGCAATCTTTTGCGGTTGGTTATTTCGCGCGGTTTGCGTCTAACGACGGCCGGAATTGTTGTCGGGGCGATTGCCGCGCTCTTGCTGACTCGCCTGATCGGGAACCTTCTTTACAAAGTCAGCCCGCGCGACCCCCTCGCGTTTGGGTCGGCGCTCGTGATCCTGACAGCGATTGCATTGGTCGCCTGTTTTATGCCGGCCTGGCGCGCAACCCGAATCGATCCGGTCCAGGCTTTGCGGATGTGATGACTCTGAGAAGAGCAAACAATCGCCACGCGCTGATCCGAAAATGACAAGGAGCGCAGCAAACAAAGATACGGCAATCGCGCAGCCCGGCAGCTTCAGCCCGGTCCTCTCTGCCATGGACGTCGCCCGGCCCGATCTGGCCCTGAAAAAGCGGAAACGCCGTGTCGTCATCATTTCCGCTGTCGCGTTCGGCGTCATCTTAGTGACCGCCGGCCTGTCCCGCCTCAAGCCTGGAGTTCCAATCTTGGATCGTACGACGGTTTGGATCGACACGGTCAAACGCGGTCCGATGGTGCGTGAAGTACGCGGGCTGGGCACGTTGGTTCCGGAACAGATTCGATGGCTCGCCAGTAACGTCGATGCGCGCGTTGATCGAATTATCTTGCGGCCGGGCGCGAAAGTGGAACCCGACACGATCATTTTGGAATTGAACAGCCCTGAGCTCGAGCAAGCTGCGAACGACGCGCAATCGAAGGCCAAAGCCCTCGAAGCCGATCTGACCAGTTTGCGCGCGACATTGCAGCGAACGCTCCTGGATCAGGAATCCACCACCGCGAAAGTTCATTCTGAGTACGAGCAAGCCAAAATGGAGCGGCAAACCAATGACCAATTGGCAAAAAACGGATTGGTGGCAGACCTCATTTACAAAACCTCGCAAGTTAAAGAGGCGGAGCTCACGAAGCGCGACGAGATCGAGCAGAAGCGGTTGGCCTTTTTGCGCGATTCGATCGAACCGCAGCTCGCGTCAAAACAGGCAGAGGTCGATCAAGCCAATCAGCTGGCAAAGTTGAAATCCGACGAGGTCGAAGCGTTGCAGGTACGCGCGGGTATCTCAGGCGTGCTACAACAATTGCCGCTCGAAGTCGGGCAACGCGTCACCGCCGGCACGAACCTCGCCCGGGTGGCTGATCCGACCAGTTTGAAAGCGCAACTTAAAATTCCCGAGACACAGGCGAAAGACATCCAGCTCGATGAGCAAGCGGTGATCGACACGCGTAACGGAACTGTCAAAGGCCATGTCACCCGCGTCGATTCGGCCGTCGAGCAAGGAACGGTGACTGTTGATGTTGCCTTTGACGAGACATTGCCCAAAGGCGCCCGGCCGGATTTAAGTGTGGACGGAATCGTCGAGCTGGAGCGTCTCGACAACGTGACTTATGTCGGGCGGCCGACATTTGGTCAGGAAAACACGACCGTTGGAATTTTCAAACTCGTCACCGGCAGCAACGACGCAGTGCGAACCTCCGTCAAATTGGGCAGAAGTTCGGCCACCGCGATTGAAGTTCTCAGCGGGCTGAAGCCCGGCGACCAAGTCATTCTCTCCGACACGAGCGCCTGGTCGGAGTCCCAGCGAGTTCGCCTCAAGTAAATAAATCAGCCATCAGAAACATGAACAACGGACGAATTCCTCTCATTCAACTCGAGAACCTCACTAAGGTTTTCCTCACAGACGAAGTGGAGACGCGCGCGCTTTCCGGAGTCAATCTCGAAATTCATAACGGTGAGTACGTTTCGATTGCGGGCCCGTCGGGCTGCGGCAAATCAACCTTATTGTCGATCCTCGGTCTTCTCGACACCCCATCGAGTGGAAGCTACACGCTGAAAGAAACCGAAATAGGAAATCTTTCCTTCGCGGATCGCGCTCGCATCCGCAATCGTGAGATTGGCTTCATCTTCCAGAGCTTCAATTTGATTGGCGATCTGAGCGTGTACGAGAACGTCGAGCTGCCACTGAATTATCGCGGGCTCAGTTCGCGCGAGCGCAGACGACTTGCGAACGAAGCGCTCGAGCGCGTTGGCATGAGACATCGCGCCAATCATCTGCCGAGTCAGCTCTCCGGCGGCCAGCAACAACGCGTCGCGGTGGCCCGGGCGCTGGCCGGTCAACCGGCGATCCTGCTCGCGGACGAACCGACCGGCAACCTCGATTCGCGCAATGGCGAAGCGGTCATGGATTTGCTCAAGCAACTCCATGCCAGCGGCGCAACCATTTGCATGGTCACACACGACGAGCGCTTCGCCGAATACGCCGATCGTACCGTTCACTTGTTCGACGGCCACATCGTCGAGGAACCGATCGCAGCTTGAGTCCGAGCTCGCCACAGGACGAGCCCGCCCGATTGGCCGACCGGACTGATGGCCTCGCGTTGTCGCGCCGCAGCGGTCCCCTGATCAAGTTCTCAACTGCTTAACTTCGGTTGACGTCGATCTTGGTGGTTTCGACCACTTTCTCGAAGCCACGCTACCGGGCACGTATTTGCCGCTTTACACCATGGTCACGTTCACACGCCTGCCCTACGCCGAAGCGACTCGGCGGACGCGCCGTCAAGACGCGTTATGTACACGCTGCTTATTGCGGTTGCGGCGGTAACGCTCTTCGGTCTGGCTGTTTTCATCAATGGCCTCCATT
>DASTDG010000044.1:0-3506 GCA_035710475.1 Chthoniobacterales bacterium
TGAAAAGATCGCAGCAGCGTTGATTCGTCTCTTCGAGCAATTGCGTTTGTAGCCGCGGGCCTGTAGCCCGTCTGGGCTGACGGCGCACCCGCCTTCGCCCTGCTTCGGCGTGGCAAGCAGCGCAGTGGCTACAGAAGATCGCGCACGCAATTGATGGCGCGCAGATAAATGTGATGCGGTCCTCCGCGCAATAACTCTTGCGTCATCAGGTCGGCGAGATCGTAGCATTGTGCGGGCATGAGCTGGCCGGCGCGCTGTTCGTTAGGTCGGCTGCGTGAGATTTCCAGTAGGTCGCCGCATTGCGCGGGCGCGACGCTGAATTCGGCTTCGGTCGAGTTGATTACGATTTTGCCAATCGGCGGTCCGTCATTCTCACGCAATTCGATGTCGATCTTGCGACCGTTCGCGTCGGCGAATTGGAACGCCGCGCCATTGGCCGAATCAACCCGCCAATTCAGTTGAGCGCCGAGCCAGCCGGCGAAGAGAACGGCCGTGGACTTGAACCCCGGGGTGAACTGGATCTGCGCGCTTCGAATTTTGCCGAAATGATGGTGTGACGCGGGGTGGTCGAAGAATTGAGCGACAGCGAAACGGATTTTATCCAGCCGCATCCAGTTCAAATCGCAAAGCACGATACGCTGGCGAGCTTCGCGTTGCGCCGTTTCGATGAGCCGGAGCTGATCGGCAAAATTCTTCCAGGAGTGGCTGTCGTAAAGGAGGCGGTCGACCCACGCCCAAAGCTGCGGATCCATCGGGTCGTGAAACTCGCCCTGCCACCACAGGTAAAGCGGGAGGTCGGAATCGACGTGCGAGAAGACGATGCTCGGCAGCAGTTTCGCGCAGTGTCCCTGCAACCAAAAAGATAACTGCTCCGAACACACTTGTGTACTCCCGGCACGCGTGACATGACAATGGGCGCTGATCCACGCATCAACCCGATCCTCCTGCGCTGAATGATCAGCGAAAATGACGAGCGCGCGACAGGCGTGATCCTCGGTGATTTTCGCGACGAGCTGCGTGTTCTTTTCGAGCGAGCCTGGTTCCTCGCTGTAAACGGCGAGATTAATGAGCGAAGCTCGCGTCATCGCGCCAGCGCCTTCCTGCCAGAGCTTTTTCAGCTCGTTGTCGATCTTAGCGACCTCGACCTGCAGGCCTAACGAATAGTTCTGTGCCGCCGCAGGCATATTAGAATCTCCTCCACGAGCGGTCGTCGCGCGCCAGCAGCTCGTCAGCTTCTTCCGGTCCCCACGAGCCGGCTGGATAGAAAAACAATGCCGGTGCGTTTTGTTTTGCCGCCCAGGCGTCCTCAATTCTGTCGATGAACGACCACGCCTCCTCGACCTCATCGCGGCGCGCGAACAATGTGGCGTCCCCGCTCATCGCGTCGAGCAGCAGCCGCTCGTACGCTTCGGGACTCGCTTTGCCAAACGAGGTCCCGTAATGGAAATCCATCTTTACCGGTTGAATCCGGAAATGCGTGCCCGGCATTTTCGCCTGCATCCGCAGGGAAATTCCTTCATCCGGCTGAATGCGAATGACGAGGACGTTTTGGTCGAGCGCGTCGACTTCTCGGTTGAACAAAACCGCCGGGGCCCTTTTGAAGTGCACCGAGATCTCGGTGCCGGATTTTGGCAGGCGCTTTCCGACGCGCATGTAAACTGGAACGCCAGACCAGCGCCAGTTGTCGATGTACAACCGCAACGCGACGAACGTGTCGATCATCGACTTCGGATTGACGTTCTTCTCCTGACGATAACCGGCGACCGGTTTTCCATTGATTGCGCCTTCCGCGTACTGGCCCCGTACCACGTTGGCTGCGATTTCAGCGCGCGAGTATCGGCGCAGCGACCGGACGACCTTCACCTTTTCGTCGCGGATGCTGTTTGCTTCGAGATCCGTTGGCGGCTCCATCGCCACGAGGCACAGTAACTGGAGCAGGTGGTTCTGGACCATGTCGCGCAATGCTCCGGCGGTCTCGTAATAACCGGCACGACCTTCGACACCGAGCGTTTCCGCGGCAGTGATCTGAATATGATCGACGTAATGCCGGTTCCAGAGCGGGCCGAAAATCGCGTTGGCGAAGCGCAGCACGAGAATGTTTTGCGCCGTCTCTTTTCCGAGGAAATGATCGATCCGGTAGGTTTGTTCTTCGCTGAAGGAATTGCGCACAATCCGGTTCAGCTCGCGCGCTGAATCCAAATCGCTGCCGAAGGGTTTCTCGACGATCACACGTACCCAACTGCCGGCACACGTCTGGTTGAGACCGGCGCCCTTCAGATTTTTCAGGATCGCCTCAAACTGGTCCGGCGCCGCTGCAAGGTAAAAGAGCCGATTGCCGCGTGTGCCGCTTTCCTTGTCGATCTTGTCCAGCCGCTGCGACAGGCTTTTGTAGCCCGCCTCGTCTTCGAACTCGCATTGATGATAGAAAATTGATTGCGCGAAGGTGTTCCAGATGTCATCGCGCAGCGGTTGCCGCGAAAAGTTGCGCGTAGTTTCTTCGAGTTCTTTGCGAAACTCATCGTCGCTCTTTTCCCGCCGGGCGAAGCCGATAACGGCCGTGGCCGGCGGCAGTTCGCCATCCGCCGCTAAATTGTAAAGCGCCGGGATCAGTTTGCGATGCGTCAGGTCGCCGGTCGCGCCGAAGATCACGACGGAGCACGGCTGCGGCACCGCGCGCATCGACAAACCTTCGCGCAATGGGTTCGCCTGCTCTTGCTCGGCCGCTCGGTCCATCGCGAAGTTCACCTTACGCAAATTCTCGGCGATTAGGTAAGAGCAATTTATCGCGGGCACACTCTGCCAACCGGCGCGCAACCGCTCACTGCCTGGTGGCGCCATGCTTGTTCAGGAGCGAGCAAATGCGCAGCAACGGCGCCTCTTCGCTCATCGTTTAATTTGCCGAGCTACTTCGACTAACCGCCTGTTTTCCCACCTCTCTAAATCTTCCCATGTGCGCGCTTTAAAGACGAAACCGCGGCGGCGTTTTACCTGGAGCGCTTTCGCCTCGGCGTCCAATCGCGCCCCGAGCGCGTAAAATTCTTGCGGTGTCTTTGGAGGCGGGCGTTTGCGGACAATCTTGATCTTCATTAGTCGTTGCTCTTCACGCCGGAATCGGGAATCGACGCGTGAGCTCCCGCACTTTTTCGCGCACGCGGTTGAGCGCATCGGCGTCGATGCGCTTTTCGAGCGCCTCGGCGATGAGATCGGCGATCTCGAGCATCTCTTCTTCTTTCATGCCGCGCGTTGTGGCGGCGGGTGTGCCGACGCGAATGCCGCCGGGCTTGAACACCGGATAGGTGTCGAACGGGATCGCGTTTTTGTTCACGGTAATGCCGGCGCGGTCGAGCACTTCCTGCGCTTCTGTGCCGTTGAGCTCTTTCGGTCGAAGGTCGACGAGCATGAGGTGATTGTCGGTGCCACCGGAGACAATGCGATAACCGTGTTTCGTTAGGCCGGCGGCGAGCGCCTTCGCGTTCACGACAACCTGACGCTGGTACTCGCGAAAC
>DASTDG010000045.1:0-2765 GCA_035710475.1 Chthoniobacterales bacterium
ATAGGTATTGTATTTCGTTGGTTTGGTTGGAACGCAAATTGAGTTGTTGCAGTGGCCTAACGAGAAGGAGCTGAGCCACCGCTCGCGGCGGCGAGCGTGGCAAGCATCAAGAACTGTTTCATAGAATCAAATGTGGACTTCAAAGCGGCCAGCGGTTGGCTCCAGCGATTGGTTAGACTGCATCGCGCCAATTACGAGTGAGGCAGAAGAGAAGGACGAGAAAAAATGCTGCCACCGGACTGGCGATGATGAGAAGAATTGGCCACATGTTTGAGTGTTCCTTGAATGCACCAACGGTTGCATAAACGACGTAAGCCATGGCCGGAATCGGGAGCAGGGAGAGCCCGCGCCAAGCACCACGCAGCCGGATGGGGACGAAGATTTGCGCAAGGACATAAATAGTGAATGGCAAGCCCCAACCCTCGAGGAAGAACGAGAGCAACTCTGAGGGAGTCATTGCGGTCTAACGAGAATTAGACGAAGATTTTCGTCTATTCGATTGCGGGGGAGCCGCATGATCCCCTTTTGTTAGATTAGCGATCGCGCTCGCCGCGGATGAATTGCTCGACGCAGCGGTAGGCTTCGTCGTCGGTCATTTGCACGGGCGGATGCTTGGAGAAGAAGGCGCTGGCGGAATGGAGGACACCGCCGATGCCGCGGTCGAGCGCGAGCTTGCAGCAGCGGATGGCATCGATGGCGATGCCGGCGGAGTTGGGTGAGTCTTCGACGGAAAGGCGGACTTCAACTTCCATCGGCACGTCGCCGAAGAGGCGGCCTTCGACGCGGATGAATGCGACTTTGTTGTCGAGCTGCCAGGGAACGTAATCGCTCGGGCCGATGTGGATGTTTTCGTCGGCGAGACGTTCGCCGATCACGGATTGCACGGCTTCGGTCTTGGAAGTTTTCTTCGAGGCGAGCCGGGTCCGGTTGAGCATGTTGAGGAAATCGGTGTTGCCGCCGGTGTTCAATTGATAGGTGCGCTCGACTTTGACGCCGCGTTTGCGGAAAAGATCGACAATCATGCGATGAAGCACGGTGGCGCCGAGCTGGGCTTTGATGTCGTCGCCAACGATGGGGAGATTTTTGTCGGCGAACTTTTTCGCCCAGACCGGGTCGCTGGCGATGAAGACGGGGATGTTATTGACTAAAGCGATGCCGGCCTCGAGCGCGCAACTGGCGTAAAAGCGAGTCGCTTCCTCCGAGCCGACCGGGAGATAATTGACCATGATCTCGGCGGCCGAATCCTTCAGCTCGGCGACTATTTGTTCGCGGGTCGATTCTTTTTCGAGCGGCAGGAACGTGCGCAACGGGTCCTGGTCGCGCATGTGCTCGGCGTAACTGTCGAGGACGACACCCATCTTCACGATCGCGCCGGTGAGGGCGATTTTTTCGCAGAAGACCTTGGTGCAATTGGGGGGGGCGAAGATGGCCCGTCCGACATCGATGCCGACTTTGCGGCGGTCGATGTCGAAGGCGGCGACGACTTCGATGTCGTCGGGCCGATAGGGGCCGATCTGGCGATGCATCAGTCCGACTCCGTTGCCGCGGCCGCCGGAGCTGCGATAGAAATTAATGCCTTGGATGAGGGAGCTGGCGCAGTTGCCCACGCCAACGATAGCGATGCGTATTTTTCTCATTCGAAGAGTGGTTAGGCTAGCCGGAGCAATGCGCTCGGGCAAGGTGCAACTGGCGGCCATTCTTCCATAGTCACGGCGGCTTGCAAGGGCTGACATAACTATAAAAACCAGAGGGATTTTTGTTGAAAAACAGCGCCGCTGGTCAACAGATAGAACCCCGTGCGTCTGCCGTTCAGAGCCGTTGCGTTGTCGAGCTTGCTCGTGTTGGCGGGGACGAGCCGTGCCGCCCCTCCGAGCTACAACCTCGAACAGGCGGTCGCACTCGCGCAGGAGAAAAATCCTGAGATCGCGATTGCGCGCAAAAAAGTGGAAGCGGCGCGCGGTGAAGTGATCGAGGCGCGGTCGGGATTTTTACCGTCGGTCAGCTCGGTCGGCCTGCTCGACAAGCGGCAGCATGAACGGGAGACACGGCTGCGCGACGAAGATTACAATGCGCAGCTGCGGCTGCAGCAGAACCTCTACACGGGCGGCGCAATTACGAGCCAGCTCGCGATCGCGCGGCTGAATCTCGACAAGGCCCAATGCGATTTACAGGAAACCATCAATCGCGTCGCCATGGACACGCGCGTCGCGTATTCAGAACTGCTTCTCAACCGCGCCAGGGTGCGAGTGCGCGAGGATTCGGTGCGAGTGCTTGAGCAGGAGTTGAAAAACCAGCAGGAACGCTTGCGCGCTGGATTGGTCGCCACGTTGAACGTGCAGCGCGCGGAAGTGACCGTGGCAAACGAGCGTCCGGAACTGATTAACGCGCAAACAGACCTACAGATGTCATACCTTCGCCTCGGCGAAATATTCGGAATGGAATGGCCGCTCGATGGTGCACCGGCACCATTCGATGTCGCTGGGCAACTCCAGTACCAAGCGCGCCATCCCGTTTTAAACGACTGCCTTGCACGCGCGGACGCGGAACGCCCGAGCATTCGCGCGGCGCAACGCGCGATCGACATCGAAGATCGACAATATGTCTTGGATAAGAGCGAGGTCCGCCCGCACGTCGGGTTTTTCTCGGGCTACGAAGTTTACAACGAGCGCGACCCGGAGGTCGGACAAGAGTTCAACTACGGGTACGTGTTCGGCATCAACGGCACGTGGCATATTTTTGATGGCTTCGCGACCAAAGGCCGGCTC
>DASTDG010000046.1:0-22681 GCA_035710475.1 Chthoniobacterales bacterium
ACTCGTTAAAAATCGGGCGGAAAATGTCGGTCTCGTAATTAGAAATTGCCCCGGAGAAATCCGATAAATTCTTTGTCCCCTGAATGATCGCGGTCACGCGCTCAAAACCCATTCCGGTATCGACGTGACGCTGTGGCAGCGGTGTGAATGTGCCGTCGGGATTCGCGTTGAACTGAATGAAGACCAGATTCCAGATTTCGAAGCAGCGGGGATCGTTCTTGTTGACGAGCACACCGCGCGTGTCGCCGTCCACCGTAAGATCGACATGTAGTTCCGAACACGGCCCGCACGGACCGGTATCGCCCATCATCCAAAAATTGTCGGCTTTACCGCCGGTGAGGACGTGAACCTTCGGGTCAAGATCGGCATCAGCGAAAAGTCGCGCCCAATGGTCGTGCGCCTCCTGGTCGAATTCGGCCGGTTCGTCAGGCCCGGGTTTGTAAACCGTGGCGTAAAGTCGTTGCGCCGGAAATTTCCAGCCCTCGACAACGAGTTCCCACGCCCATTCGACCGCTTCTTTCTTGAAATAATCGCCGAAGCTCCAGTTGCCGAGCATCTCGAAAAAGGTGTGGTGATAAGTGTCGAGGCCGACATCCTCGAGGTCATTGTGTTTGCCGCCGGCGCGAATGCACTTCTGCGTGTCGGCGACGCGCGCTGGGCTCCATGGCGGTTTTTGTTGTCCCAAAAAAATCGGGACGAACTGGTTCATGCCAGCGTTGGTGAACAGCAGGTTCGGCGCGTCGGGCAAAAGTGAGGAGGACGGCACGATGGTGTGCTGTTTCTCGCGAAAGAAATCGAGAAACGATTGCCGGATTTGCGCCGAGGTCATGATGTCGATCTTACGAAGTTAGTTTTAATCAGGAATCAACACGAATGAACACGAATTCAACTTTGGCGTATCGAACGTCCAGTGCGACACAGTTTCGCGCCGCCGGTTACAAGCGACCTCGGAGCTTACCCGCGACCCGAATCAGCTCTGCGGCAGTTTCCAAGCCGCGCGGAATTCGCGGTCGATTTGCGCGGCTTCGTAACTACGACCTTGCGCGTTCAAGCAATCGCGCAAGCCGGCGAGGGCGCGCGCGTCGCGCGGGTTGCGATCAAGGTCGGCGCGGAAAACCGTTTCCGCATCAGCGACGCGCTTGTTGGCGAGCAGCACGCGCCCGAGCAACGGGCGCACGGGCGGATACCACGTGGGCGGCTCGCTGTAATTAAGCGCGTCCTCGGCGGCAACTGCGCCTTTCAGGAACTCGACCGTTGCGTTCGCATCGCGGTGACTGCCGGCGATTGCAGCGGCTAAAAGACTCTCGTGCACCTTCAACACCGCGGCGGCCTGGTTCAGTGGGTCGTACATTTTGTCGGCCGGAATTTTTGCGCTGAGATCTCGAAAACTCTTCTGCTCGTTTTCTGCTTCAGCGCTTCGGCCGACATTGGCGAGAGCGATGCCGCGGACGGAATGCCAGACGGCATTTGAAACGGCAACTGATGGGTCAGGCTTGGGTAATTCCAGGATGTCGCTCCAGCGCTCGAAGGCGAGCAAAATGAGGATCGGCGTCGGCAAAAATCCCTCGAGCTCCGGCATCGACTTCACTCCGGGCGCAACATTTGCCACTAACTGCGCAGCGGCAGTTTTCGCTTCGGCAAAATCGCCCCGCATACAGTCGGCATACGCGAGGAAGTGGAGGTTATGGCTGTAGTACATGAGCGGGTAAACCCCTTGCTCGTGCGTTTCGCGAATAAACTTTTGGTCGGCGGCCACCGCCAGCTTATTGGAATGCGCTGCCGCGGCGTGGTCGCCAACGCGCGCGTAGATGTGGGCCGGCATGTGCACGAGATGACCGGCCGCGTTCGCGAGTTTTTCCAAACGCATCGCACTCGCCAGCGCGCGCTCCGGATTCGGCGAAGCTTCAATGGCGTGAATGTAATAATGATTCGCGCCGACATGGTTCGGGTCCCGTTTAAGGACCGACTCAAGCACCCAGACGATTCGATCGGTACCTTCCGCAGGTCTGCCGTCAGCAGTCCAGAGATGCCAGGGGTTCAAATTCATCATGCTCTCGGCAAACAGCGTTGCGGCATCGAGATCGTCGGGATAGCGCGCCGCGAGTTTGGCCATGGCATCCTTGTAAGCGATGTCGAGTGCGTGAAGATCGACATGTGGATCATTCGAATAGCGCGCCGCGAGCGCGTTGATGTACGCGCGCTCCGGATCCGACGCGTTGTCCTGCAACGCCAGCGCATGCTGCACTGCCTCGTAGGCTGCTTTCTCGCGCGCGGGATCCACCGGTAGGTTGTAATTGGGTCCAAGCGTCAGCGCGACGCCCCACCACGCCATTCCCAGCTGCGGGTCGAGTTGCAAGGCGCGTTCGAACGAGCGCCGCGCCTCGTCGTGATTAAACGCGTAAACTAACTTCAGGCCCTGATCGAAGAACTGCTGCGCCTCGCGATTTTTTGTCGAGACCGGATGGTGCAAATCGCCCAAACCTCTCATCAACCGCAGCGGCTCTGGTTTCGTGCGCCCAGTCACAGCCACGACGGCGCAAAGCACGAGACTAACCGACAGCAGGGGCCGAAATGATCCGGCGAACATGTCGATCTTGCGAGCGCGCGAGTTAAGTTTTCTCTTCGTCCAGCTTGGCCTTTACGCCCGACTCAATCTCCTCGTAGAGCGCACGATCATTCTTCAACACATCTTTTGCTGCGTCGCGTCCCTGGGCAAGCTGTGTGCCTTTGTAGATCAACCAAGAACCGCGTTTCTCGATAATCTGTTTCTCCAGGGCCAGATCGAGAAGTGCGCCGGTGAGGGAAATCCCCTCATTGTACATGATGTCGAACTCGGCCTCGGTAAAGGGCGGCGCGACTTTATTTTTGACGACTTTGATCCGGGTGCGATTGCCGGTGACGGTGCCATCGGTCTGCTTGATCGCACCGATGCGGCGAATATCGACGCGCATGCTCGCGTAAAACTTCAGCGCCTTGCCCCCAGGCGTGGTCTCCGGATTGCCAAACATGACGCCGATTTTCTCGCGGATCTGGTTTGTGAAAATGCAACAGGTGCGCGCCTTGGAAATGAGAGACGTCAATTTGCGCAGTGCCGCGCTCATCAGTCGCGCCTGCGCGCCGACGGTCGCGTCACCGATTTCGCCCTCCAATTCCGCTCGCGTGACGAGCGCCGCGACCGAATCGACGACAATTACGTCCAGCGAATTTGAGCGGATGAGCGTTTCACAAATTCGTAGCGCTTCCTCGCCCGAGCTCGGCTGCGACACTAGCAAGTCGTCAAGGCTAACGCCAAGTTTACGCGCGTACTGCGGATCGAGCGCATGCTCGACATCGATGAAGGCCGCGAGGCCGCCGCGTTTCTGCGCCTGGGCAATGACCGTCAGCGTGAGAGTGGTCTTGCCGGAAGATTCAGGTCCAAATACCTCCACGACGCGGCCACGGGGAAAACCGCCGACCCCCAATGCGCGATCGATCAAGATGTTGCCCGTGGGAATGACGTCGATGTCGACGATTTTCTCGTCGCCCAGGCGCATGATCGCGCCTTCGCCGTAGTCTTTGGCGATCTGCTGAATGGCGAGATCGAGGTTTTTGTTGCGTGCGACCGTGAGCTTGTCCTCGCCGGTTTTCTCCGCTGTCGCAGTTTTGGTCGCCATAACTCCGCTTCAATCTAACTAAGTCGCGCCGGTCGCATTCGCCAAGCACAAAAGCGTCACAGAACCGGCAGAAGCACGTAAAAAAAGCCGCGGGCCTCACGACCCGCGGCTTGCACTGAAACGGTGTCTGTCTTTACGAGACGGTGATTTTCCTCGGCTTGAGGTGCTCGGCCTTTGGCAGCGTCAACGTCAGAATCCCTTGGTCCATATTTGCGCTGATTCTATTCGCGTCGATTGAGGGATCGAGCTCAAAAACGCGACGGAAGTTTTCGCGTTGCAACTCATAATGGATCAACGTGCCGTCGATCGTCGGCAGTGAACGCCGGCCGATGATGCTCAGCTCGTTGTTTTCCATCGAGATTTCGAGCCCTTCCTTGGTCACACCGGGCATTTCAATACGCAGCGTGTAGCCGTCGTTCTCTTCGACTACACTGGCTGTTGGCGCAACGAATTGCTCGGCTTGCGCACCGCGCGCTTCGATCTCGCGATTGTCTCGAACGGTTGTGTTCATAAGGTTTTCCTTTCGTTCAAAATGGCAGGCGCTGAGTTAATCGGCGCGGACCTTGATCTGTTTCGGTTTGGCCTCGTCGGCCTTTGGCAGCGTTACGATAAGAATGCCATCCCGATAGGTCGCGCTCACTTTGTTCGCATCGACCCGGACGGGGAGGCTGATACTGCGACGGAATTTGCCGACATAGCGTTCGGTCCGTTCGGCCTTGTCGCCGTTGCCTGCCTCGGCTTTGCGTTCACCAGCAATCGTGAGGGTGCCATTATGCAAGGAGATTTCGATTTCTTCTTTGCGCATGCCCGGCAGCTCGACCACCGCAACGACAGTGTCGTTATTCTGGTACAAATCGAGCGCAGGAGCCCAGCCGCTCAAAAGCTGCCCCTGCCGTCCAAAGGTGGACCAGAACGGCAACTCTAAGAACGCATTCAAGTCGTCCCGTAGGCTGCTCCAGCGATCTGCCCACGGCCAAGCTGCTGATTCAGGCGTCTGATAACGAATTAGACTCATAGGTAAGGTTCCTTTCTAGTTTGAAATTGTGCACTCAACTCAAAGCTGTCGACATGCCACGCAAGGGGGCAACCGAGGCTGTGTCTAATAACCTGCTTGCTCGGATATGGTTACAGAGTTTGTCGCGCCTTGAAGACGGCGACCTAGTCGATCCAACATGTCACAGTTTACCCTTTCCCGGCTACGTTCGCGGAGAGACAGATTTGCACAAGATTTGGGTCATAACTGGTGCCGCGAAAACAAACGTTGGCTATCATCGCCCGCCGCCGATATTCGTCTGCCTAATGAACTTCGCAGACGCCGATGAGCGGTTCATGCGTGTGGCGTTGAATGAAGCCAGGAAGAGTTTGGGCCGAACCAGTCCAAATCCCGCTGTCGGAGCTATTTTGGTCTGTGGCGGCCGTATTCTGGCGCGTGCTCACCACACTCGCGCCGGCGAGCCGCACGCCGAAATCGCATGTCTTCACAAACTCGGCGGCCCGGTTCCAGCGGATGCGACGTTGTACGTGACGCTCGAGCCGTGTTCGACAACCGGCAAAACGCCACCATGCACCAGAGCGATTATTGATGCCGGCGTTCGGACGGTCGTCATCGGCGCAGTGGATGTAAACCCGCGTCACAGCGGCCGGGGTATTTCCGAGCTGCGAAACGCCGGAGTGATGCTTCGCACCGGTGTCCTGGCGAGTGAGAGCCTGCGTCTAAACGAAGCGTTTAACAAATGGATTGTGACGCGTCGGCCGTTCGTAATTGCAAAGTGCGGTCTGAGTTTGGATGGAAGGCTGAACCGGCCTCGCCACGAACAACGCTGGATCACGGATGCGGTCGCGAGGCGTGATGTGCACCGATTGCGCGCACAAGTGGATGCGATCCTCGTTGGTGCTGAAACGGTTCGGCAGGACAACCCGCGGCTGACCGTGCGCGGTGTTAAGGGTGCAAAGCAGCCGTGGCGGGTGGTGATCACCCGCTCAGGCGTGCTGCCCAAAAACGCGCGCTTATTTTCGGACCGCTGGGCGAAGCGGACGATTGTTTATCGGCACAAATCTCTCGCAGCGGTGCTGCAAGATCTTGGCCGGCAGGAAATCGTCAGTGTCTTACTGGAAGGCGGCGGGCGACTGCTCGGTGCGGCACTGGATGGCGGCTTAATCGACAAGGTACAAATTTATCTTGGGCCGATCTTAACCGGGGGCGGAGTCGCGGCCTTTGCGGGGCGCGGAGCATTTTCAACCCAAGCTGCCGAGCATCTCGAGGACGTTACCTACACGGAAATTGGGCAGAGCATTCGCATCACAGGTTATCTGCGCAACGCAGCGAAAGAACTCGGCGAATAAATTGCGAAACTTCGGAGCGCAGTGAAAGTTGAATGGAGCGGAGGGTAAAAAGAAATGAAGAAACTGTTGTTGATTGCAGGGATAGCTGGCGCGTTCATGTTTGCCGCGACGCCGTCTCGTGCTGGAGTCTCGGTTGGAATCGGTATCGGATTCCCCGTAGGATACGCTTATCCATACCCGCCGTATCCGTATCCTTATCCGTACTACGCGCCTGGGCCGGTTTATTTCGGACCGAGCTTCTACTGGTACCACGGGTACCGCGTCTACTATCCCCGGCACCGACGTTACCGCTATTTGCCCTATTACCGTTACTAGCTGAGTGCGCTCAGCGTCGCGGCGATAACGACACTGCAGGTGCAGAGGTTGGTCGCGGACCTGGCGATGTGGGGGATTGGAACTCGCTCTTGAGTCGTTCGCTTAGAGCCGGCAGTTCCCGCTGCCGTTTGGCCTCGAACTCCTGACGGAGCTGCCGCTCCATTCTTTGCCGCTCCTGCATGTAGCGCGCTTCGAATAAATCCCGTCGCCGCTGGTCAAGTTGCAGACCGGACTGGTGCAAGAGCGTATCGGCCTCGCTTTTCAGCCGGGCGCGCCGCATCTTTTCGCGCTGGCGCAGTGCATTCTGCTGCTGGGGCGTCATGCGCAGCCAGCGTTCTGCATTGCGCTCGAAGATCTGTCGTTCTTGCGGAGGAAGCTGCATCCAGCGCTCTCGCACGTCGAGCGGGCGCCGTACTTGGCGATTTTGACCCGGTGGACCCTGCGCGAAAGGTTTTTGACCCGGCGGACCCTGCGCGAAAGGTTTTTGACCCGGCGGACCCTGCGCCAAAGGTGGACCCTGCGCGAAACTGAGTTCGGTGGCGAAGATCGACAATACGATCCCCGCCGCTATAAGGTTGAGTTGTCGTCCCACAAGCTGCTATCATCCGAAGCGAGCAGATCGTCCAGATCAGCCACCACTTCATAATCCTGTGGATTGATTCTTGCCATCACGTCCGGCGTTTTGTCCGGCCGGGTCTGCGGCCCGGCCACACGGTGTGCGAAAATGATCGCGGTGATCGCCGCAACCGCCAAGGCCGACGCAGGGACGAGTTGTCGCCAACTCAGCCACCGTGCGATGCGTTCTGAAAATCGCGGCCGCTGCCGGATCTGTCTCAGAACATTACGGGCAAAGAACGGCGAGACCTTACGCTCGACCGCGCGGCCAAGGAGATCCCACAATTGCACGTCGTCTTGGCGTTTCATAAATTTTTCCGCCGATTAAACTACTTACGCCGGCCGAAGTTGCGCGCAAAAACCTGTTGCTAAGAGCGACATTTACGCTTCGGGAGCTTCGAGAAAACCAGCCAGCTGCCGAATTCGCGTTGGGTGGCGCATCTTGCGCAACGCCTTGGCTTCGATCTGCCGGATCCGCTCGCGCGTAACACGGAATTGCCGGCCCACTTCCTCCAAGGTGCGGCTGTAACCATCCACCAGCCCGAAGCGCTGCTCGAGCACCTGTCGCTCGCGTTCGGTCAACGTCTCAAGCACATCCTTAATTTTCTCCTTTAGTAAGACGATAGCCGTCATGTCGCTCGGGTTCTCGGCACCCTTGTCCTCAATGAAATCGCCGAAGTTTGTCTCTTCGCTCTCGCCCACCGGTGACTGCAACGAGATCGGCTGCTGGGCCATCTTCAAAACCGCGCGCACCCGATCGACTGGTAGCAAAATCTCCTCCGCGACCTCCTCGGGCGTCGGTTCCCGCCCGTACTCCTGCACGAGTTGTTTTTGCACCCGCATCAACTTGTTGATCGTCTCGATCATGTGCACGGGAATGCGAATGGTGCGGGCCTGGTCGGCAATGGAGCGGGTGATCGCCTGCCGAATCCACCAGGTCGCGTAGGTCGAGAACTTATATCCGCGACGATACTCGAACTTCTCGACTGCCTTCATCAGTCCCATGTTTCCCTCCTGGATCAGGTCGAGAAATGACAAACCGCGATTGGTATATTTTTTTGCGATTGAAATCACCAGGCGCAAATTTGCTTCCACCATTTCGGTTTTTGCGCGCAACGCCTGGCGTAGCCAGTGTTTGAGCGCTTGATATTGCTGCGCGTAGGCATCGAGCGACAGCCACAGGCTATTCTCCAGTTCGCGCAGCTTGCCCGTGAGCAGCTTCTCTTTTTTCGCGTCGCGCGGCCGCTTCGCCAGCTCTTCCTGGAGGTAAACGGCGCTGCGATAAGCTTCGTCCGCCAAATGCACGAACTCTTCGGTCACCTTTTGTTTGAAATAAAAGCGCGGATACACCTTTTGCAGCAAAGCCACTGCGCGTTCGAAAGCCCTCTGGTGTTTTGATTCGTTCGTCGCGCCGTTGCGGGCAAGCTCGGCATACTGGCGCGCGATCGAGACGCTCAGCTTTTCCACTTGCTTGCATAAACGCGGCAGCATTTTCATGTAGCGCTCACGGCTCTCGATCTTCTTGTCCAGAATCACTCGATCGAACCGCTCGCCCCCCTCGCTCAGCTTCTGGGCAAGATCAATGTGCGCCCGCGCAATAAAGCCGAAGCGGTTGATGTGCTTCTGCACCATCGCCTCGGCCTCTTCGATTCGTTTCGAAATCTCAACTTCCTGCTCGCGCGTGAGCAACGGCACCTGGCCCATCTGTTTCAAATACATCCGGACCGGGTCGTCGAGAATGTCGAGCTTGGCGTCCGCTTTTTCCTCCTCGTCCTCTTCTTCGCTGTCCTTCTTGCCGTCCTTGTAGCGGTCGACTTCGGATGCCTCGATGATGTCAATTTCCATTCGGCGCAGCCGCATGAGAATCGCATCCAATTCGTCCGGGTCGGTGACCCCTTCGGGCAGCGCCTCATTGAGGTCCTCAAACGTGAGATAGCCTTGGTCCTTCGCGAGTTTAATCAGCTCGCGAATGCGGCCCTGAATCTCGGCGCCACCGGGTAGATCAGCCGGTCCGCTTACTGGCGAGCTTTCCGCCAGTGCCACTTCCCTGGTCACGCGGACCAGCGCCGCGATATCGGGCGGTTTTAACGTACTGAACTGCTGCGATTGATTTGTTTCCCGCAACTCGGCAGCGACGCGATTGGCGCGGCCAAGGCGTTTCAGACTCCGCCGCTTGGGCGGCGCGCGCCGCGCTTTTCGTTTCGAAGGTCTGGCCAAGTTCGAGAGGTGATGGATTGACCGAGTTACCTGCCCGTTAGATCGACAATCACTTGTCCCCCGAGCGGGCAGACGAAAACGGCGAAAACTCGTGGAGTTGCTGGCGCAGGTCAAGAATTTGTTTCTGCAGGTTCAACAGCTCGCCGGTGCTCAGTTGCGGCAGCTTCAACCGGCCCTCGGCGATCTGAAGGTGCCGCCGCAAGAGTGCCTGGCGCAGCCCATTCCACCAGCCCTCGGCGACGGCGAGCGGATTCTCCGGCACTTTTTGTAACAGCCAGGCCGAAACGAGCCGCTCCTCGGCTGGCGACAGACTGGCCATGAAAGCATTCATCGAGGCCGTATCCTCAAGCCGAAGGTCGCTTTCCAAAATTCGCACGAGCAATTCTGCGCCGGGTGTTTGGTCCAGTAATTCACGCCAATTTTGCTCCAGAAGAAGATTTCGTGCCGCGCCGTCGCGCAAAGCCAGCAGGCAGAGCATCGCGATGTCGTGCCGCGGTGGCGTGCTTGTCTGCTCCGACTGTCCGTTGCCGGACGCGCGCTCCCGCGGCTGTTTCGGGAGAAGCGCGGCGAACTCCGGTGCCGGCACGCCGAGGCGGACACTCACCTGATTGATCACCTGCCCGCGCATCATCGAGTCATGCACATGCGAGACAGTCTGGGCTAACTCGCGGGCGAGCTGCATCCTCGCGCCTAACGAACCTGGGTCGATATTCGCCATTTTGCGGTCGAGCCAGTAATCGAAGAACTCGCGTGCCGCGGCGATGCGCTGCTCAAAGTTCTCCTTTCCTTCTCGCCGAATCAGCGAGTCGGGATCTTCTCCGGGCGGGATTTCGGCGACGCGGACGATGAGATCATGCTGTAAAAGCGGGTCGAGGGAGCGTTCACCGGCCTTCTGGCCAGCCTCGTCCGCATCGAAACAGAGCACCACTTCATCGACATAGCGCTTCAAAATGTGCGCCTGCTCAGGCGTAAAGGCCGTCCCCTGCGGCGCGACCACGTTCGTGATCCCCGCTTCGAACAGCGCGATCAAATCGAGCTGCCCTTCGCAAACCACTGCGCATTTCGCCTCGATGAGGCTGCGCTTCGATTTGTGCAGACCGAACAGCACGGCGCCTTTCCGAAAGAGCAGTGTTTCGGGGGAATTCAAATATTTCGCCGCTTGCGCGTCGCTTTGCAGCAAGCGCCCGCTGAACGCAATGACCTCGCCGACATCGTTACAGATGGGAAAGATAATTCGTCCTCGAAAACGATCGTAAACTTCGTTTCCAGGACGCTCCTCAGCACGCGCTTTCACCAGTCCGCTCTGCAGCAGTTGCTCGCGCGAATAACCGCGCGCTGTCGCCCATTTCAGCAATGCGTCCCATGCTTCCGGCGCAAAACCGAGCTGCCAGTTTTTGGCAACTGGTCGATCTATTCCGCGCTGCTTGAGATATTGGCGTGCCGGCTCGGCGAATTCCTTCTTGAGCAGGTTTTCATGAAACCATTCCGCCGCCTCGGCCTGCAACTTCAACAAAGCGCGACGCGTTTCGTGTTGTCGATCTTCGTCCGACCCGCCGCGCTCTTCCGCCACCGGAATGCCGACACGCGCCGCCAGTTTGCGCACCGCTGCTGGAAAATCGACGTGCTCGTATTCCATCACGAAGCGAAACACGCTGCCCCCCGCACCGCAGCCGAAGCAGTGAAACGTCTGCCGCTGCGGGCTGACATGGAACGAGGGCGTCTTTTCCTGATGAAACGGGCAGAGCGCCTTGAAGTTCGCACCGGCGCGTTTGAGCGGAAAATACGAGCCGATCACTTCGACGATGTCGTTAGCCGCCGCGACCTGCTCGATGGTTTGTGATGGAATTGCCACAGGCGAATGGCAAACTTAGCCAGCGCGCCACGAGTTGAAAACATGAAGATGTTCTTGTCGATCTTTGGAATTGTAGCCTGCGTCTTTGCAGGTCACATCGCGCAAGGGCGTGACGTCATTCAGAAAGGGGACGTTGTCGTCGTGCCGCTGCGCGGCGAGATTTCGCCTTCACTGCTCATGTTTTTGCGCCGCGCGGAGAAGCTCGCAGAGACCAATGGCGCGTCGGCGATCATTTTCGAGATGAACACCTACGGCGGACAGCTCGATGCCGCCGAGGAGATTAGCAAGGTGCTGAATCGCGCCACGATTCCGACCTACACGTTCATCAATACAAACGCCGGCTCAGCCGGCGCGCTCATCGCGCTCGCCACGCCGCACATTTACATGGCCCCGGTGAGCGCGATCGGCGCAGCGGCGCCGGTTTTGCCCACGGGCGAAGACCTTCCGCTGACCCAGCGCGAGAAAACCATTTCCTACTGGAGTGCGCTCATCCGCAGTTCCGCGGTCAAGAACGGACACAATCCCGACGTTGGCAAAGCGTTCATGAACAAGGACAAAGAAGTAAAGATCGGCGACCGCGTCGTCCATCCCAAGGGAACGGTACTGACGTTGAACGCGCAGGAAGCGACTGAGAAGATCAATGGCAAACCGCTGCTCGCCGACGGCATCGCGGACTCTATTGTCGATCTTATTGAGAAGGCCGGGCTGAAAGGCAACTCAGTCGCGCTCAATCCGACCGGATTCGAACAGCTCGCCTTCTGGATCACCGCGCTGGCGCCGCTGCTGTTGCTCGGCGGCATCATTGGCGCCTATCTCGAGTTCAAAATTCCCGGCGCAAGTTTGCCCGGGATTATCTCCGCGATCTGCTTCGCGCTGTTCTTTCTCGGCCATTATCTTGCCGGACTTGCTGGCTGGGAAGTAGTCGGTCTGTTCGTTCTCGGAATGGTGCTCGTCATCATCGAGATCCTCTTCTTTGCCCATTCCACGATTGTCTTCGGCGTGGTTGGCGTTTTTCTCATGCTCGCTTCCTTGCTCTGGGCCATGATCGATCGTTACCCGGGCGAAACATTTTTGCCGACCGGCCGGATGCTCGCGATGCCGCTGCTCAATCTCTTTCTCGCGATGTTCGCCGCGGCGATCGTGATCACATTGCTGGCGCGCTACCTGCCACGGACAAGCGTCTATCGCCGCTTCGCTTTAATGACTTCGCACCCGGGAGGTCCATCGCTGGCCGGTGCGCCGCGCCAATTCGCAACGGCGCTGTCGCTCGCACCGGGCATGCAGGGCGTCTCATTGTCGATCCTACGCCCGAGTGGCAAAGCGCGTTTTGCCGATCACGTCATCGATGTTGTCACGCAAGGCGAATTCGTCGCGCCGAACACTCCCGTCACGATCGTCGAAAGCGACGGCATGCGCGTGGTGGTGAAGGCAACGTCGTAGCCTACCCGCCGGCGACGACGCGGAGGAGTTCAATCTGATCGCCTTCGCGGAGCAGTCGCTGCGGCCATTCGTGCCGATGCAACGCAACGCCATTGTGTTCAATCAGGATTGTTTGCGGCGCGAGTTGGAAACGCTCGACGAGTTGCGTGATGTCTTGGGCGCCGCGCGCGTCTACCTTTTCGCCATTGAGTGAGATCGTCATGCTCCGCAAAGTGCCTGGTCCCAGTCTTTCCACACCGGCTCCAAACCGCACCCGCGTAACACGGCGACGATTTCCGCAGGCGAACGGTCGTCGCTAATTTCAAACTGTCCGGTGGCGAGCTCGTCTGGGCCGTCCTGATATTCGGGCGCGACGATCCGTCCGCGCACAGTGCGATGCAGATGTTCGCCGCCCTGGCGAGTGTAGCCGCCGGGCTCGGTATGACTGCCGGCACTCATCATCGTCACGCCTAACGAAACAAGCGTATCGCGCAAGGACGCGCGCTCACGGGTGCTGAGGACGATGCCAACCTGCGGAAACGTGATGCGAAACGCGCAAACCAGTTGCGCCAACTCGCGATCGGTCATCGAAAAGAGTGGCCGGAAACCGCCCGCTGCGGGACGTAATCTTGGTAGACTAACGGTGATCTGCGCCTGCCAGCAACGTTTCAACAGGTATTCGGTGTGCGCGGCGAGCGCGACGGCTTCCCCCTGCCAGCGCGACAAACCGAAAAGCGCGCCGATTCCTAGCCGACGGAAACCGGCCGCGTAACCGCGCTCGACGCAGTCGAGACGGAAATTGAAATCGCGTTTCGGGCCGGCCGTGTGCATCTCCGCGTAGACCGCGCGATTGTAAGTCTCCTGGTAAACGACCAGACCCTCGGCCCCGGCTTGAACGATCGGAACATAGTCCTCTACCTCCATCGGGCCGACTTCGATTGAAATAGATGAAAAATCAGGTATGAGCGAGCGCACGCATTCAGCCAGGTAATCGCGGCTGACGAACTTCGGGTGTTCACCGGCGACGAGCAGAATTTGGCGGAAACCCTGCCCGGCGAGATGCCGCGCTTCCGCGAGTAATTCATCCGCGCTGAGCGTGACCCGAAGGATCGGGTTATCGCGCGAGAAGCCGCAGTAGCGACAATTGTTGATGCATTCGTTCGAGAGATACAGCGGTGCGAAGAGGCGCATGGTGCGCCCAAAATTCTGCAGCGTCAGCACGTGGGCGGTCTCCGCCATCTGCTCGAAGGCGCCATCGGATTTCGGCGCGATCAGTTCTTCGAATCGTCGCACGAGCGGCGATTTTGCGAGCGGCAGATTGTCCAGCGTTTCGGCAAATGACATCAAAGTAATTTCGCGGGTGGCGCACGATCCGCAAATCCCGTAGCGATGCGCCTGTGATCCCTCGTCGGGCAGCCGGAAGCGAGGCTACAGCTGATTGTCTATTCTCCCGCAAAGGCGAAAAACAAAGCGGCGGAACCGAAAAGTCGGTTCCGCCGCGTAAAGGCGCGAATGTCGATATTAGAACGCGAAGTTCAACCCGCTGCGAACCATGCCGAAGTTGTTCTCCGGCCCGTCAACAACGTTCCAACTGAAATCGGCCATCCATCCGATGTGCGGTGTGATGCGTACTTCGAGGCCGCCACCGAATTGCCCGATTCCCTCGGTTTCGCTATCGGAAAACCCGTGTGTCCGGATGATGTCGAACCCTTCACCCGTTTCAGCTTCAAGCACGTTGTGCGGTCGTTGGCCACCGCCAAAGATCCCGCCGCCCCCGCCAAAAACGTAGGGCGCGAAACGAGTGCATGGGATCGGATAGCGCAAGGTCAAAGTTCCGAGCACAGCACCCACTGCGCCTCGGTCGCGCGTGACGAAGCGCTCACCGATTCCGTCACTGAAATCGAAGAAGGAATGGACCCGCGCCTGGTTCGCGTCGACCGCCCAGCCTTCGATCCCGACACCGAAGTAGCGCATGAAGAAATATTTGAAATCGATGCCCCCGCCCCAGGCATGGTCGGCCTCGAGGTATTTGTCATTCATCCACTTCGTGTCGGTAAACACGTAGGTGCCCCAAAGATCGACATTCCATTCGGTATCGGCATACCACTGCGGGCATGGCGGGGGGGCCATGGTGGTTTTCATTTCTTTGCCGGAGTAGGTCTCAGGCCCGGCAAAAGTAAATGACGCAAGCGCCAACAGACCGCTGACGCTCAATAAGCACTTTTTCATCTTTTCTCCTTTTGTTGTGGTTAAGTTCTCCCGCCCTAGCCGAAGCCGAAAGCGGAATCATATTCTAAAACGAAACCCAGTCCGTTCCCGGATGCTTCGCCCATTTAACCAAAGAATCACCGAGCGCAAGTGGGAGTTGGGGTTTTTTGCTTAGGGCTTGAGCTCGGCCCCGGTGTTCGCGTCCGTGATCAAGTATTTTTCGTGGTGGTAAGTGGGATCGCCGCGGAACATGAGCCGGCCGGCATAGCGCCGCTCCAACTCCACGAGCAGTTCGTCGTCCTCCTCTTTCAGTCGCTTCAAAACGTCAGGATTCAGGATTACCCGGATATCGTGAATACTGTCCTGATATTTACGCATCACCCGGTTGAGCGTGCGATGCAATTCCACGCTTGTTGTCATTGACGTTTTGACTGCACCGCGGCCGCCGCAATACGGACAATTTTCGTAGATCGTGTCGCTCAAACTTTCCTGCGCGCGCTGCCGCGTCATCTCCATCAGCCCGAGCGGGGAGATCGGCAGGACGTAGGTTTTGGCCTTATCCCGTTTCAGTCGCTCCTTCATCAGATTGTAAACCATCTGTTGGTCCTTGCGGCTTTTCATGTCGATGAAATCGCCAATGATGAGGCCGCCAATATTGCGCAGCCGGAGTTGCCGCGCGATTTCCGCGGCGGCTTCGAGGTTCGTTTGCAGGATTGTCTTTTCAACATCGCGGCCGCCTTTGTTGCGGCCGGTGTTTACGTCAATCGCAACAAGCGCTTCGGTTTCATCGATCACGATGTAGCCACCGCATTTGAGCCATACTTGTCGATGAAACGCGTCATCGATTTGTTTCTGCACGCCATAGGTCTCAAAGATCGGCGCGGCGCCATCGTAAAACCGGATGCGATTACGCGAGCGACGGGAGATCTGGCCGACGATTTCCATCATGCGATCGGTCGCCGCGCGATCATCGCAAAGCACTTCATCGATCTCTTCGGTCAAAAAATCGCGCACCGTTCGCTCAACCAGGTCGGGCTCTTCGAACACGCGACAGGGCGTCGGATTTTGCCGGATCTGCTGTTCAACTTTCGCCCATTGGTCGAGCAGGAACCGAAGATCGCGCACAAAGTAGCGGGCGCGCTGGCCTTCGCCAACCGTGCGGATAATCACGCCGATGCTGTCTGGAATATCCAGTTCGCGCAGAACTTTGCGCAGGCGCTCCCGTTCTTTTGGGTCCTCGATTTTGCGCGAAATGCCGCTGCGGTCGCTGAACGGCATGAGCACGAGATAACGACCAGCGAAACTGAGATTCGTTGTCACGCGCGGGCCTTTCGTCCCAATCGGACCTTTGGTCACCTGGACGATGACATCCGAGCCCACCGGGTAGATGCTCGGGATGTCCTTGGCCGTAATTCGCTTTTTCTGCTTGCGCGACGGGCGGTCGACTTCCTCGATGCCGGCGTCGAGCGCGGCGGGTATTGCGTCCCAGAAATGCAGAAACGCGTTCCGCTCCAAGCCGATGTCGACGAACATCGCCTTGAGACCCATCTCGATGTTCTTGACTTTGCCCTTGTAGACGCTGCCGACAATGTTGCGCGAGCCGGTCCGCTCGACGTTGTATTCCTCAACCTGCCCGTTCTCGAGCAACGCCACGCGACGCTCGAGTTTTTCGATGCTCAGGATGAGTTTGTTGCCAGTCTTGCGCGAAGAGAGACCTAAAATTTTTCGTACCTTGTCGATCATAAAATGGAGAGAGTTGCGCGATCAGAACCGCAGCCGCTGACGCAGTGCTGAGCCGAGTATCTGATCGAAAGTTCATCGGGGTCTTACCCGCCGCGCCGGCGGCGGGGTTGGCTGAACCGGTGCTGGAGCACGGCGAATTCCAAAGAGACGTTCAAAAAAGTTACGCTGCCGCGGAGCTGGTGTGGCGACTGGGAGCGTACGCGCTACGCGTGCCCGCTGCACTTGGCCCTGAGCATCCGCTTCCGGCTCGACATCGGGCGCCGCCTCAGCCGTTGCCATTTGGACATCGGCGCTTTGGCTGGTATCGGCGCCTTCTTCGTCCTCGCTGCCGAGATTACCGCCAGCGTAGCTCACTGCTTTGATCAATTGGAGCGGATTGCCCTTATGTCCGGGTGCGAGCCAGGCTACCTGCATATCGAACTTTCCTTCATCCTGCGCGAGAGTCCGTTCGAGAATGCGTGTAGCGATCGGGCCCGCGACCTCGCCGCCGTGCCCAGAGGCGCCCTGCACCATCACTGCGACGACATACTTCGGATGGTCAAATGGCGCGAAACACGCAAACCATGCCACGTTTTCCTCGTGGCCACGGTCGCTGGCCTGCGCAGTGCCAGTTTTCCCAGCCACCACAACGTCTTTCAAACGCGCTCTGCCACCCGTTCCTCCGTCTTCGTTGACAACTTTCCAGAGCCCTTTGCGGACAAGATCGATATCCTGAGGTGAAACTTCCCGCCGCAGATCGGAGCGGACGCGCGGTGTTTGCGAAACGGCAGGTTTGCCGTGCTCGTCGAGCACCGGCGAGCCGTCCTGGTTCAGAACTTTATCAACCAGGCGGGGGTAATAACACGTTCCACCGTTGGCGGCCGTGGCATAAGCCATCGCCAATTGCAGAGGCGAAACAAGCGTGTAGCCCTGGCCGATCGAAACATTAGCCGTTTGCGCCTGCGACCATCTCTCCTGCGGATGGTGAATTTGCATCCACTCAGGCCCCGGCATATTGCCGGTTTGTTCACCTGACAGTTGCAGGCCCGATTCTTCGCCGATTCCCAACATCTTGCCAACGATGTCAATCGAGTGAATGCCAGCCGCGTTTCCGTACTGGTAGAAAAACGAGTCGCATGAAACCTTGATTGCATCGGCGAGTCCGAGGGTCCCGTGGGTGTAATGTTTTTCGGCTACCCAGCATCGGAAAAAGTGATCGCCGTAACTCACCCCTCCGCCGCAGCTGAATTTCGCGTTGGCGAGGTTCTTGGAACCGCGCAGCCCGGAGAGCGATGTCACCAGCTTGAAGGTCGATCCCGGTGGCAGCGCGCTGATGGCACGGTTAACCAGCGGATCGCCTTCGTCCTTTTGCAGCGCTTTCCAATCCTTGGCTTTGATACTGGGAATGAATGTGTTTGGATCGAACGACGGCACCGAGGCCATGGCCAGAATGTTGCCGCTGTTTGGATCGACAACCACTGCGCCAGCGCGACTAACCGCACGAAGCGCTTCCTCCGTGATCGCCTGAATACGCGCATCTAATGTGAGAAAGACGTTCGCGCCTTGCTTCGGCGGATCTTCGCGGAGCACGCCCTCAATCACACCCTTGGCGTTGCGACGCAAATAACGCACGCCCGGTTTGCCGCGCAGATATTCGTCCATCACTCTCTCGATGTTCGATTTCCCCTCCACGTCGCTCTGATAAAACGTGTACTTGCGTGCTTCCTCTCGATTCACGTCGTCCGGCGCACCGACATAGCCGAGCAGATGCGCGGCGAGCGCACCATAGACGTAGGAGCGTACCGGCTTGATGGCGATGTCTACTCCAGGCAAACCGACGTCGTGCTCGGAAAACTTCGCGATTGTCGGAAAATCGATGTCCTTGATGTAGGAAAACGGCACCTCGGTGTCGTTGCGAAAGTGGCGCTGCAGCTGGGTTGAATTGTAATCACGCGCCAAATCGAGATCATTCAGCCGCGGAACAATACCGTCATTGACGATGCGAATAATGTCGGGCTCCTTCACGTCTTTCGGCATGCCGTTGATGATGGCGCGGTACTCGGTGAGCGGCGGCTGGCCGAAGCGCTCTCGATACCCCTTCACCATCTCGGGCAGATAAAAATCGACTTCGTAGCTCGCGCGGTTCTGCACCAGCGGCAGGCCGTTCCGGTCTTTGATCTCGCCGCGGACGGACGGGATCCGCACTGTCGCTTGCGAACTGCCGCGAATTTGCGCTGTCCATTCCGCGCCGTGCGCCACCTGGATCCACCAGAGTTTCAGCCCGAGCGCGCCCATGCCGATGAGCATGAGCAAGCCGAGAAATTGCAGCCGCAAACGCGGGCTCAAACGCCGATTCATTCGAACCGACTCCTTTCCGATAAATAGCCGAAGCCGGTGACATACGCGATCCAGTGCAACAACCAGAAAACCACCGGCGCCATCAGCATCGCAATCAGACCCGGGCCGCCGATTTGCCACCACACCTCAGGTGAAAAAATAATGGAGCCGCGGCGAAAAGTGATCATGAGATATTGCGCCAAAAGAATGACCGAAGTGCAGATGCCACTTAATACCGCGTGAATTTCCCACCGACCCCTCACAAACAATGGCCTCAGGCCATGCATCAATCCCGCCAGCACAGCGTACAGCAGTATTGACCATCCGAGTGAAATTTCAACCTTGTTGCCGATTACCTGCACCGTTAGCGCGTCGAGGAGAATGCCGGCGTATAGCGCCACCGCCAGCATTAGCGGCACAGGGAGCGCCACGGCCGCATAAAAAACAATCAGCGGCACGAGGTAAATGTGCGTGTTGTACAACCAAGCCAGCGGCGGAATGAAAAACTCTCCGATCTGCGCAATCGTCACGAGCACAAGCAGGAGAAGGAAAAAAATCATTTGCGACCCGTGACGATGAACACGTCCTCCAGGTGCGACAAATCGACCGCCGGCGTGAGCTGCGCCTGACCGTCCAGCTCGCGCACGCGAAAACTTTTTACGACGCCCACCGGCAGACCTGAGGGGAACACTCCGCCCACGCCGGATGTGTAGACCTTTTGCCCCGGTTTGAGATCGGCCTGTTTTGAAAGAAAATTCAAATAGAGCGACGGCGTCAAACCGCTGGTCACCCGTTCACCTGACACGATCCCCTGCTCCCGCGTGCCTTCGACCGTTGCCGCGACTTTGCAGTTTTCATCCGAGACCAAAAGTACAACCGAAATACTCGAGGCGACCGTCGTCGTCTTGCCCACCAAACCTTCGTCGGTAACGACCGCCATGTCGCCTTCGATCCCGTCTTCTCTACCGCGATTCACGGTGACTGTGTGCCACCAGGTTGACGAATCGCGCGTCACTACGACAGCCGGAACGAGCTTGAATACGGAGCGCTCGCGATAGTTCAATTGATGGCGCAACGAGTTCACCTCGCGCTCGACATCGCGCAACGCCTGGTTCGTCGCCCGCAGCTCGCGGTTCTCGACCCGGAGCTGCGCACTCTCGCGCTCCAGTTGCTCGAGCGTCTTTAGACCGGTGCGAACCGAAGTGATTTGCTTTTGTAAACCCGAGCCGCTGCTCAAAAACGGTGCAATCAACTGATAAATCCCAGCCTGAAACTTGCGCGTGCTCTCGGCTCCGAAGCTCAAGAAGTACCCGAGGATCACCCCAAAGATGAGCAGCGCGATAAAGTTCGTGCGACTCATTGAGACTGCAGGTTGCAGATGGCGGATCGCCGATTTCGCAAGATCGACATCACCGGCCCGGCAGAAGCCTTTGCGCTATCCCGTTTCCGAGATCCGCAATTGTCACCGCCACTGGCGATCTGCCGAGGCCACCTGCCGCAAAAATTTAAGTTCATTGAGGCATTTGCCCGTGCCCTCCGCGACCGCGCTCAAGGGATCTTCCGCAACGTGGACGGGCAAACCAGTCTCCTCGCTCAAGAGCTTGTCGAAGCCACGCAGAAGCGCGCCACCGCCAGCGAGCACAAGTCCGCGGTCCACCAGATCGGCCGAAAGCTCCGGCGGACAACGCTCCAGGGTAATGCGGACTGAATCGACAATTGTCGAGATCGGCTCGAGCAACGCTTCGCGCACCTCCTGCGATGTGATCATCAGCGTCTTTGGCAAACCAGCCACCAGGTCGCGCCCTTTGACTTCGACACTGGTCTCCTTCTCGGTTGGATATGCAGAGCCGATTTTGATTTTGATTTCTTCCGCGGTGCGCTCGCCGACCATCAGGTTGTAAGCCCGCTTCATGTATTGCACGATCGCTTCATCGAGCTCATCGCCCGCAACGCGTACGCTGCGGCTAAACACGATCCCAGAGAGCGAGATCAGTGCGACTTCGGTCGTGCCGCCACCGATGTCGATAATCATATTACCGGCTGGATCCTGCACCGGCAGCCCCACACCGATCGCCGCCGCCATCGGCTCTTCGATCAAGTACACCTCGCGCGCTCCGGCGTGCGTCGCGCTTTCGCGCACCGCGCGCTTTTCCACCTCCGTGATGCCTGATGGCACGGCAATCACCACTCGCGGCCGCGCCTTCACGCGACGATTGTGCACCTTCGAAATGAAGTGCCGCAGCATCGCCTCCGTCACTTCGAAGTCTGCGATCACACCATCTTTCAAGGGGCGGACGGCGACGATGTTCGACGGCGTGCGGCCGAGCATCCGCTTGGCTTCGTCGCCGACCGCCAGCACTTTGTTCGTGCCGGCTTGCACCGCTACCACCGATGGCTCACGCAAAACGATCCCTTGGTCTTTGACGTAAACGAGGGTGTTGGCCGTGCCGAGATCGATCCCGATGTCGTTCGACAACCAGCCGAAAAGTCCTTCAAACATGTATTACCTCATTCGCGCACGCTCAGTCGTTAGGAAACGCTCTTGTCGATTTTGCCTGAAGCAAAGTCTGCGCCGCGAACGCATTCGAACCGCCTGAAACGCGGTTAAGATGAAACAGAGCCTCACATCGTCAAGGGTATTTCCGTTGCAGTGCTCGAGTACTCGCGTGCTGGAGTAATGGTTGCCAACGCCGCATCACTCCATTACTCCATCACTCCATGTCAGTGCTTGTCGCTCCCTCCATTCTCGCCGCTGACTTCTCGCGGCTCGGCGACGAAGTTCGCAACGTCGAACGAGCCGGCGCCGATTGGATCCACTGCGACATCATGGATGGTCATTTCGTCGACAACATCTCGTTCGGCCCGGGGATTGTTAATCTTGTCCGCAACCAAACCAAACTGCCGCTCGACGTCCATTTGATGATCGAACACGCCGATCATTACGTGCCGCGATTTGTCGCGGCAGGCGCGAACTCAATTACGGTTCACGTCGAGCCGGAAGCGAAACACGATGTCGAGAAAACGTTGGCGCAGATTCGCGCTGCCGGCTGCCGCGTCGGGCTGACGCTAAATCCCGAGACCTCATTCGATTTAGTCGAGCCGTATCTCGAAAGGATCGATATGCTGCTGATCATGACCGTCCATCCGGGTTTCGGTGGCCAATCATTCCGTGCCGATCAAATGGCGAAAGTGAAACGCGCGAAATCGCTTAACGACAAGATCAACATTGAAGTCGACGGCGGCATCAACGCCGAAACCGCGCGGCTCTCAATTCAAAACGGCGCGAACGTTCTTGTCGCCGGCACGTCCATTTTCCACACGCAAGATTACGCAAAAGCCATCCGCGAGCTACGCGGCGCCTAGGACGCCGTCATCCCGAGCCGCGCAGACGACCGCGCTGTGGAGATTTGGTGCCGCTACGATATGGAGGTTCGCCAACTAACTGCTTACCCAAGTCGCGCCACTTCGGATTGAGTTTACGCACCAACTCGTTCTTCTTCTCGCGGCACCAACCCCTAATTTCCTTCTCGCGTGAGATGGCGTCGTGTGCGCGATCAAATGCTTCGTAGTACACGAGCCGGTCCAACTTGTAACATTTGACGAAGTGTTTTTGTCCGTGTTGTCGTGAAATCAGAGGCCGTTCCAAACTGTTCGTCACCCCGGTGTACAGAACTACTCGGCTCCGATTCGTCAGCATGTAGACGAAATACTTGTTCAGGACGCCCGCCACCGAGCTGTGATCCTGAACGAAGTGAAGGACCTCACACAGGCCCATTGAGCACTGGAAATACCGTGTGATCCACAGCGTGATCCGAGATCCCTACGCCGTCTGCGCGGCTCGGGATGACAGCCGCCATGCACCATGGGGTCATCCTGAGCGAAGCGAAGGACCGCGCCTATTTAGACAGCGTCACGCGATGCAACTCGTGTGATCAACCACCCATTATGACGCGCTTAGTCTGCGCGATTCGAGATGACACTGGCGTTAGCTCGCGCCGAT
>DASTDG010000047.1:0-4205 GCA_035710475.1 Chthoniobacterales bacterium
GGCGCGCGCCGATGGTGCGATGCATTTCTGGTTGTACCGCGTTTTACAGCTTGGCGTGCTCCTACTCGCCGCCGGCACGATCCTGGGCGGAGTCTGGGCGAATTATTCCTGGGGCCGATTTTGGGGTTGGGACCCGAAGGAAACCTGGGCGCTGATCGCGCTGCTTTGTTACATCCTCACCTTGCACGGTCGGCTCGCCGGTTGGTGGACTGAGTTTGGCCTCGTCGTGGCAAGCGTAGTCTGCTTCCTTGCGGTGTTGATGGCTTGGTATGGCGTCAATTTCGTGCTCGGCAAAGGTCTCCACAGTTACGGGTTCGGTATCGGCGGCGAGACCTATGTGGCTGGCTTTATTATTGTCGATCTTGCATTCGTCGGGTTCGCGGTGTGGCGTTACCGGACGAGTATACGTGCCCGCAGTGCTGTAGAGGCCGTCGTCTCGGCGGCCTGATCTAGCTGCGCTCAACACGTGGCGCACGTGCGAACCAGCAGTATGCCAGGAAAAAAGACAATGCATCCGCGCCGCTCACTCCGGCCGCAATCGCCGCCTGCGCGTCCCGGTGAAAACATCCAGATCGGTGGAACGAAAATCGGGGTTCGAAGCGGCGGCCAAAAATCCGCAACGACTCGCGCCAAACGCCGCTCAGCCGGCGTGCGCTAATATTCGGGCAAACGAAGCACCCTCACCTTAATCCTCTCCCTCAGGGAAAGGAGGACGCGACAGCGCCAGGTGAGGGCAGCCCTGATGACTCGCTCTTCGCGTTAGGACCGGTCGCCGGACTGTTTATGTCGCCGAACCCGGCCAAGCCGGGGCAGCTCCTTCTCATTTAGGCGTTGAATTTTACCTCAGCGTTGAAAAGAAGGAGCTCGCCGCGGCGAGCTGATTGTTTCACTCGGCTGCCTTCTGGCGCGAAGCGGATCGATCTTTGAAGGTCAGCTCGGCGATTCCTGATTTGTCGAGCTCGCCAAGACCTTCGGCGATCATTCGCTCGTATTGCTCCTTCGTCGCACGCGCGAGCGGGAGATCGAGCCCGACGCGACGCGCGAGTTCGACGGCGATGCCGCTGTCTTTCGCCGCGTGCGCCGCGGAGAAAAAACAACTGTGTTCGCGGTTTTGTATGTCTTCACCATCGGTCTCGAGCACGCGTGAGTTCGCCCCGGTTTGCGAGAAAACCTCGCGCAGCATCGTTAAATCCAGCCCGAGTGCGTGACCAAGCGCCAGTCCCTCGGCCAGGCCGGCGGTATTAATGTTCATGACCATGTTGACGAGTGCTTTGACTTTGGCCGCTTCTCCGGCTTTGCCGATGAACCGGACCGTTGAGCCGAGTTCTTTCAGAATTGGCTCGGCTTTACGAAATGCCTCCTCGCTGCCGCCGCACATGAGGTAAAGCTTGCCCTCGCGCGCCTGCGTGATGCTCGAAGCCATGCAGGCTTCGAGACTTTGCGCACCCGCTTTGGCGGCGAGCTGTTCAAGATCGACATGCACCTGCGGCGAAATCGTCGCGCAATTGACGAACAATTTGTCGCGCGCGTTTACGAGGAGGTTGTCGCCGCTGCCGCTGAAAATCTGCCGCATCGCCGCGTCATCGGTGACGACCGTGAAGATAACGTCTGACTCCGCGGTGACTTCCGACAGATGCTGGCAAGCGGCGCAGCCAAGTTCGGATACCAACGCAGTCGCGGCCGCACGGTTCGTGTCGTAAACCGCGGTGACATGGAATTGTTCGCCACGGCGAATCCGTCCTTTGGCGGATCGATCTTTCAGTCGGCGCGCCATGTTCGCGCCCATTCGACCTACGCCAACAAATCCGATGTTCATCAGGAGGATGTTTGACGTTTGATGTTTGACGTTTGATGTCGCACCGAAGTGCGTCGACCGGCGGTGAAAATTGCGGTTAGCTCGTGTGCTTCTTTCAAGATGTCATCGAGCTTTTTGGCAGGAAGCAGATCGCCGTCACCGATCAATTCGAGCCAATACAGCGTCTCGTCAGCTTCTTCGGCGACTACTCCGAGCTTTGCTGCAAACTCGGCGCGCGATCGTGAGCGGCGGGCCGCGCGATAATTGGCGCCAATTGCAGTGCCGCTGCGAACAAGCTGATTGCTGATTGCACGACCGGCTGTCGTTTGTGGCAAATGACCCACGAGCTTCAGGACACGCAGTCCGAACAATTTCGTGCGGGTGAGCAACTCCGCTTTGTCCACGCGCTCGACCTTACATCAAACATCAAACCTCAAACATTCCCCAGCAGTTCGCCGACCATTGACCGCTCCTCATTTAGCTCGGCGACCGATGTGTCGATTTTGTTACGGCTGAAGTCGTTCAAGCGCAGGTCCTGCACGATTTCGCAGCTTTCGCCCTGCACGCGCACCGGGAAGGAGGAGATCAGTCCTTGCTCGACGCCGTAGCTGCCATCCGAGCAGATGGCGACGCTGTGCCAATCATCGCGCGGTGTGTTGTTCGTGAGAAAATGCACCGTATCAACAATCGCGTTTGCGGCTGAACCGGCGGAGGAAAGGCCGCGCGCTTTGATGATCGCGGCGCCGCGTTGTTGCACGGTCGCGATGAACTCGTTCTTGAGCCAGTTTTCGTCGCCGATCACTTCGTTGGCCGCTCGATTGTCGATCTTCGCGTTGTAAAAGTCCGGATACTGGGTCGACGAATGGTTCCCCCAGATCGTCATGTTCGTGACGCGCGCGATCTCCACCCCCGCTTTGTGCGCGAGCTGGGCGCGCGCGCGGTTTTCATCCAACCGGGTCATGGCAAACCAGCGTTCGTGGGGGATCTCGCGCGCGTTGTTCATCGCGATCAGGCAATTGGTATTGCACGGATTGCCGATGACGAGCACCCGCACGTCGGCCGCGGCATTCCTTTCTAAAGCCTCACCTTGCCCGACAAAAATCTTCCCGTTGATCCCTAACAAATCCTTGCGTTCCATTCCGGCTTTCCGCGGCACGCTGCCGACGAGCAACGCCCAGTTAATGTCGCGAAAGCCTTCGTCCAAATCAGCCGTGGGCACGACGGTCTGCAAAATCGGAAATGCACAGTCGTGCAGTTCCATCACCACGCCCTCGAGCGCGCCGAGCGCGGCCGGAATCTCGATGAGGTGCAAGCTGATGGGCTGATCGGCGCCGAACATTTCGCCGGAAGCAATCCGGAACACGAGGGAGTAGCCGATCTGCCCGGCCGCGCCGGTAACCGCGACTTTCATCGGAGACTTCATCAGCTTCTCTTATCCACAGATTTCACGGATTCACACAGATTTTTTGCGGAAGAGGTAATCTGCGAAATCTGTGGATCAATTCTGCCGCTTTTCTCGAGCAACTCGCGAATGACTTTCATCCGCCGTCGCTCTCTCGGGCTGGAGCGTAATTGCGACACCGCCCGCTGCATGCGGCGGGTCCAATTCGCGCCGCCGGCCACGCCGGGAACGTTGAAGCGGTATTTGCGCGCGAGCAGATCGGTGATCATCACCACAGTCATCCACGACTCGCACTTGAACAGCGCGTCCATGATCGCCGGGTAAAAATCTCTTTCGTAATCGAGATTACCGATCTTGGTGTCGAACCCGGCGAAGGTTGCGATTTTCATCAAGTCGGAGTCCGGCTCCGGATTTTTTTCGCGGGCCTCTTCCCATAATGCGCGGACCGGCGGGTGATCATGCGTAGCATAAGTGGCGACCGACAACCGCTCATAATCGGCTCCCGGCGTTACCCGGCTGTTGTAATACTCCCACTGCGGAATTTTGAAGCCAGCTATGCCTAACGAGCGCAAGCTCGGGCGGACGTAATCAGGAACTGTCCCGAGATCTTCACCGATCACGGGAGCGCCGGCCGATTCTTGTAAAACAACGCGCAGATATTCCGTGCCGTCGCGCCGGTTCGCATCGCAGTTTTCCGGCGTGACGTCATCGCGCGGCGCGAAATGTGGGGCGCGGCCGCCGGTTCGCTCAAGCATCTGATTCCAATTCAGTCGGAGGAACTCGCGATTTTCCCGCGGTCGCCACGGAAAGGCGTAAATGCGGTAGAAGCCGAGCACGTGGTCGATGCGGAAAAGGTGAAAGCTATGCCGCACTCCGCGAACGCGTTGTCGCCACCATTCGAAATTGCGCGACCGCATCACGTCCCAGCGGTAGAGCGGGATGCCCCAGTTCTGTCCCCATTTTTGCGTGAACTCGTCGTCTTTGAAATGCGTTTCCGGCGGCGCGCCG
>DASTDG010000048.1:0-3984 GCA_035710475.1 Chthoniobacterales bacterium
TGCGGCGCGTTTCGTCCGACCAGAATTTCAGCATGTCCGCCAATGCGGTGATGTCGTTTGGAGCATCGACGATTGAGCCGTGGACTTGGTGGTCAATGATTTCGCTGAAGCCGTTGGAGCGAGTTGTGATTACCGGAAGGCCACAGGCGAGCGCTTCGAGGCAGGCGTTAGAGAACGGATCGTAGATCGTGGGGAGAATGAAAATATCGGCGGCGGCGTAGATCGGGAGAAGATCGACAACTTCGCCGAGAAATCGGACGTGTTTTGATTTGTAATAACGCTGCGTCTTCCCCCGTCCGGCAACGAGCAGACGCATTCTGCGGTCGCGACACATAGCCATGGCTTCCATGGCGAAGAGCAAGCCTTTGCGTTCCCAGCCGGAGCCGACGAAGAGAAGGGCAATGTGGTCGCGCTGTAGTTTTAAATTGGCGCGCGACCTTTCCCGAAGCTCTGGATCGAACCGGAATCGCTCGACCGGCACTCCGTTACGGATGATGTCGATCTTGTCGGCCGAGTAGCCGTAAAGATCGACGATCTCGTTCTTCACCATTTCCGATGCGACAATGGTGCGGGCGGCGCCCCCTTTGGCGAAGAGCGCGGCTTCAAGTTGGAGGAGTTGCTGATGCTTCGAGCTCAGGCCTCGCGCGAATCTTTGTAGCGGCAGCTCGAATTTTTTTCTGCGATTGAGCCAGGCGCGATGGACGCCATCGCCGGCACGAAAAATATCGCAGCGCCAAATGCGCTCCAGACTGAACAAGAGCGTCCCAGCGCGCTGTGCGCGTTCCTGTTCGACCTGGTCAGCGAAGTCGGCGGCCGATCTTGCGCGCAATCGCGTGATTTGGCCGGACGGCCACTCACTTTTCGGCCAATCCTCGCTCGTGATTAATTCAATGTTGTGGCGAAGATTGACCATCCCATGAGCGAGACGTTTCAAATAGGCCTCGGCGCCGCCGCTGACCGAATAGCCTCGGCGCACGAAGGTGATTGTAAGATTGCTGCCTCCCACTTGCGTGTAACCAATCTTGTCATTCCGAGCGAAGTCGAGGAATCTCTTACGGTTCACGCACCCCCGCGATGCTGAAGATGAGAGATGTCTCGCTCCATTCGACTAACACTCAGGACAGGCTTGCGCTGGACATGACAGGACGCCGTAGCGGCGAGAAAAATCCGCGCCTGCTTCCCGAGCGCTTGCTCTACTCGATCTTCGCGCGCATCGGCGGATCGGGCTTGGACACGGATGCGTTCGAAGCTCTGCGCGGTTCATATCGCGGTGGATTTCTCGGCAAAGCAATCGCCTACGACAACCGGCAGAAGGAAATCCCGCGGGCATTGATTCATTCGCTCCGCTGGCATCCGGTGCGACTGCTTTCGTTTCTGGATCGGCCTTATTACTACGGTGCGAAGAAAAAATACCTCGACTGGATTGCATCACGCCATCTGGCGCGAGGCGGCTACGATTTTTTCCACAGTTGGTCGGGCGACTGCCTGCTGTCGTTACGCGAGACAAAGCGGCGACGAATTCCGTCGTTAATCGAGATACCGACGTGGCATCGCGACCGCACGAAAGTGAAACCGATGGAACCGCTCGGTGAAGAATCGGAGACGTGGTGGTGGCGCAAAGGTAAGGCGGGTCTGTTGCTCGAACGAAAACGCTTCATCGAGGAATACCAGCTCGCCGATGTGCTCGTCGTCCTGTCGGAAATAGCAGCGGAGACGTTCCGTGTGCAAGGCTTTCCGGAAGATAAGTTGTTTTACCTGCCGCGGGGAGTGGATGTCGAGCGGTTCAAGCCGCGGCCGCGGCCGCAGATCTTTCGGACAATCTTTTCCGGCGCGCTGATCGAGCGCAAAGGCATTCACCATCTGCTCGAAGCCTGGCATCGGCTGAACCTGAAAGACGCGGAGTTATGGCTCGTGGGCGCGATTCACGACGAAGCAAAACCGCACCTCAAACAATTCTGGCGCGAGAACATCCGCACTTTCGGCTTTGTGCGGGAGCCGGAGAAATATCTGAGCCAAAGCACGATTCACCTCTTCCCCTCGCAATGGGAAGGGAGCGCGAAAGTCACGTACGAAGCGGCGGCGTGCGGGCTCCCGCAGATTACGACGCGTGAGGCGGGCGACGTTGTCCGCGACCAAATCGAAGGAATCATTGTCCGCCCCGGCGACGTGAACGCGATCGCAGCAGGGATCGAGTACTTTTACCGGCATCCCGAAGCAGTCGAAAAGATGGGTCGCGCGGCGCGTCAGCGGGTGGTGGAAAACTTCACGTGGGACCATTATCGGACGCGCTTACTCGACGCCTACGAAACAGCGATGCGCAAAGTGGCGTGCTAATCGCGACCGCGTGCGTGAAGATTCTGCTGCTACAACTTAAGCGCATTGGCGATCTGATTCTGACGCTGCCAGCAATCGAAGCGCTGCGGGAAAAATTTCCCGATGCCGAGATCACGCTTGTGGTGGCAAAGGAGTGCGCGGAATTGCTGCCGGCGATGTCAACTGTCGATCATGCGCATGTTGCGCGTCGTAATCTGCGCGACATCAGCCTATTCTTTACGATTGCGCGGCAGAAGTTCGACTGCTGCATCGATTTTACGCAGAACGATCGATCCGCGCTGCTGACGTTTCTTTCCGGCGCGCCGAAACGCATCGGCGCATCGCGAGTGCAGCTGCAATCGGGACGCCGCGCGCGCGTTTACAACGAGTTCGCGCATCTGCGACTGAAGGAGATGCACACTATTGATTATAATCTCTCGCTGCTTGAGCCGCTCGGGATCAGGAATGCGCGCCCGGACCTGCGATTGCAGCTGCCGGAGAGTGCGCGCACAAAAGCACGTGAGCTTTTACGCGCTGCTAAGATCGACAATCATTTTGTCGTGCTGCATCCAGGCTCGGCCCGCGTGGAGAAGTTTTGGGAAGCAGAGCGCTGGGCCGCAGTCATCACACATGCGCAAACCCAACTGCAAACCGCGGTCGTGATCACGGGTGGGACGTGGCGCTTTGAGCAGGAACATATTCAGCAGATCAAAGAGCGCGCGGGCAACGCAATTGTCGATCTTTCGGGCAAAACCGATTTGCTGACACTCGCGGCAGTCATTAACGAGGCGCGGCTTCTCGTCACGGTCGATTCGGCGGCGATGCATCTCGCCGCCACGCAACGAACACCCCAGGTCATTTTGTTTGGACCAACGAATCCGTTTCACTGGCGACCACGGGAAACTGCCGCGCTGATTTTGCAGGGCGAGTCGGGCGCGCCGGTCACGACTTTTGTCCCGAAACAGCCGCGCGCGTCGATGAGGCAAATCTCGACGGAGGCGGTGATTAATGGTATGGATGCGCTGCTATCCCCGGCGGCTGCGCGAACTTCATGAGCGAGCAACAATCCGAAAAGCAGAAGCTGTCGTTTTGGCAAACCGTCCGCCAGGCGTGGGGCCCATATCGGCGCATCTACAGTTATGTGAAACCGTACCGCCTGCGGTTTGTCCTTGGGCTCACTTTCGGGTTCGCCTTCGGCGCGGTCAATTCGCTTTTCCCGCTGGTCGTTGCGCGGGTGACGAGCGTCATCTTCCACGGCGCGGCGCCGAACCCGATGGCGTTGCGCTCGAACCTGCAACTGCTCAACACCGGGCCGAGGATCAACTCGATTGTCCTGACCTGTCTCGCCATTCCGGCGATCATGACGGTGCGCAGTCTCTGCTCCTACGCCAACGCCTATTACATGCAGTGGGTGAGCAACAAGGTCGTGACCGACATTCGCACTCAGCTTTTCCAAAAAATTCTCCGGCACTCGATGGATTTCTTTAACAAAATGCGTGGCGGCTTCCTGATTTCGCGGATCACGAACGACACGCGCGCGATGCAAATGGCGCTGAGCACAGTGAGCAGCGACGTCTTCAAACAGCCAGTCACTATCATCGGCGGTATTGCTGTTCTTCTCTTGATGGACTGGAAATTCACAGTCGTGACGCTGGTCTTGTTCCCGACGTG
>DASTDG010000049.1:0-4209 GCA_035710475.1 Chthoniobacterales bacterium
GCCAGATGGCGTTCGCGCAGACCTGCGACGAGCCGCTCCAGTTTTTCGCTCGTGCCGCCATCGTTTAAAATTTTCAAAACGGAGTCGGCCAGCGGCCCAAGTTTCGCGGCGGTCTGGTCGCGATGTTCGCGTCCGAACTTATCGATCGCTTGGAGTGCTTCGTCGATTTGCGCGGCGGGCACATTTTTCCGATTGAGAAAATCGGTCCAGAATTCGCGGTCGCTGATCCGCACCACCACATCGCTGCTCCCGAAGCCAAAAGCGCGCAGCAGATCAATGCAGAGCGCTGTCAGTTCGACATCTGCTTCCGCGCCGTCCTCGCCGATGATGTCGCAGTTGAGCTGGAAATGTTCGCGTAAGCGGCCGCGCTGCTGTTTTTCGTAGCGGAAGAACTGGCCGATCGAAAACCACTTGAGCGGTTTCTTGAATTCGCGCTCGTGCGCTGCAACCACACGCGCCAGACTCGGCGTCAGCTCGGGGCGCATGGCCACTTCGCGCTCGCCTTTGTCGGTGAAGTTGAAGAGTTGATCAACAATTTCCGCGCCGCTCTTTTTGCGGTAAAGATCGGTCGGCTCCAGGATCGGGCCGTCCCACTCGACAAACCCGTAACGGCGCGCGACTTCGCGCCATTTCGCGAAAATGTAATTGCGTCGTGCGCAATCATTCGGAAGAAAATCGCGGAAGCCGGGGAGCGGTTGCATCATAGTCATGCCAGCGGGCGACCGCCCATCGTCAATTTTACGAAATAGGTATGGAATTGAATAAACTCGGGCTGGAACGAGTCGGACATAGCTACAGCGGAGAGCATCCGTTTAACCAAGGAAAACGACAAACATGAAAGAAACAACATTAGTGAAACTGTTGGTCGGCGCCGCTTGCGCGATTGCGTTGGGCGTGGCTGTCGCGCAGGAGTCGTCAACGACAACGTCGACGACCAACGCTGCGACCGGCACGACGGAGTCAACCACGACGACCACCAGCAGCGCAGGGACAATCACGGCCTACACGCCGGGTTCGGATTACATTACTTTCCGGACTACGACCGATGCAGCGCCCGTGAAGTATTACTACACCAAGGAAACGACCATCCTTGATCCGGCAGGTCGCACCGTCACCTGGTCGGACGTGCGGCCCGATTTGCCGGCCACAGTCTATTATGTGCGCGAAGGCGATCGCATGATCGTGCGCAAGATTGTGCTGAGCAAACCAGTGAAGGTTGAGAAAGAAACTACCACCACAACTACGACACAGCCGTAAACAGAGGCGAATTGTGTGAATTGAAAGCGGTCGCTGCGGCGACCGCTTTTTGTTTTCCGTAGGCGAGTCTCTGGCTCGCAGGTCGCAGGCGAGACGCTCGCGTTATTTTAACCTTCGTAGCCGCGTGGGAATCTCTGGTGCCATTTCCACGCGCTCTCGACGATCGCCTCAAGCGATTGGAACTGCGGTTTCCAGCCAAGCTCGCGTTTGATTTTGTCCGAGGACGCGATCAACCGCGGCGGATCGCCGGGACGGCGAGGTTTTTCCACGATGTCGATTTTGCGGCCGGTGATTTTGCGACAGCAATTGATCACTTCGCGCACGCTCGAGCCGCCGCCTGTTCCCAGATTGTAAAACTCACTTTTGGCAGATTGCAGCGCCAGGATGTGCGCCCGTGCGAGATCGATGATGTGAATGTAATCACGGATGCACGTGCCGTCCGGCGTGTCGTAATCGGTCCCAAAGACCTCGACCCGCGGTTTTTGGCCGAGCGCGACTTTCAGCACATTCGGGATCAAATGCGTTTCCTCACGATGGTCTTCGCCGAATTTCTCCGACGCCCCGGCCGCGTTGAAATAGCGCAGCGAAACGGAATTGAGGCCGTGAATCTCGCGATACCAACGCAGGATTTTTTCGAACACCAGCTTGGATTCGCCATACGGATTGATCGGCCGCTGCGGTAACATCTCATCGAGCGGCAAGCGTTCGGGTGGCCCGAAGATTGCGCAGGTGGAAGAGAAGATGATGCGACCGCACCCCACCGCGATGATTGCATCGAGCAGGTTGATGCCGTTACCGATGTTGCTGCGAAAATATTTGGAGGGATCGCGCATCGATTCGGCCACGAGTGCGCTCGCAGCGAAATGCATCACCGCTTCCGGTTTGGTCTCGCGCAAGATCGACAATGTGCGTTGGCGATCTTGCAGGTCGGCTTCGATAAATCGCGCGCGAGCATCTACCGCTCGCCGATGCCCCTCACTCAGATTGTCGGCGATCGTGACTTCGTGACCCTCATTTAGCAGCAGCTCCGCGCAAATGCTGCCAATGTAACCGGCGCCACCGGTAACGAGGATTTTCATCGCCGCCAAAGTCGATGCCGGCGCGCGTTTATCAATCCAAACGTGGCGGGCCGGACGCGGTCTTTTTCTCCAGAGCGAGGATCATTCGCCGGGCAGCGGAATGTTTTTGCCGCGGGCGAAGAACTCTCAGACTTTGCTCGGTTGAGCCCCACTGCAGAACGTCGATGTCGATGTGGCGCACGCCCCATCGGCGCATGGCGAGACGGGTAGGCTTATACAGGTCAATGGTGTTGGTGCCGACGAGGGCGGTGCCATAATCGTCAATGATGTATTCCTCCTGAGTGCCGACGATGCGGAAGCGCGTGCCGAGCGGATAGCGCGACCAATCGGACGCGGCGCTCATCACGTGACGGCCCGACAATGACACCCCGAGGGCATTACGTCGCCCAACGCCCTCGCTCACGGTGTATGCAGTCGTGCGCACGTGATGGCAGCGGGCGACAGTCGCGAACGCGCTGCGTGATCGCTGCAAAGCCGATTGCTGCGCGCAACCGACGGCAAGTGAGCCAATCAGCGCGAGGGTTATAAACTTCAGAGGTTTTAACATTAGCAACACCGCGGCCGAGATAGCAGCACTGCGCCGCCTGGCAAGTAATTATTTGCGTATCAACGGATTCGGACGCGATATCCGAATGAATTTGCAGCAACTGCTACGCCGTTAGACACGGTGACCCGGGAAGCTCGGTCGTGCAGTGCGGACAACGAGTCGCCTTGATTGGAATCGTCATCGCGCACGCGGGACAATCCTTCGTCACCGGTTCGGCGTGCGGTGACGGTCGCTTCAACCGATTGATCCCGCGGACCAAAAGAAAAATGGCTGCAGCCACGATGAGGAAATTGATGATGAGCGTAATGAAGTTCCCGTAGTTCCAGGTAATCGCGCCGGCTTTCAACGCGTCGGCCGGCGTATTGAAGTTGACCGAGCCGCCTTTGGCCGCGCGCAGCACGATGAACTTGTTCGAAAAATCGAGCCCGCCGCTGAGTACGCTGATCGGCGGCATAATCATGTCTTTGACCAGTGAATTGACGATTGCGCCGAAGGCCGCGCCGATGATGACGCCGACCGCGAGGTCGACCGCGTTGCCTTTGATCGCGAATTCCTTGAACTCTTTCCAGACATGTTTGAACCAGTTCATACGACGATGTTGACCAGTTTTTTCGGGACAACGACAACTTTCCGGACGGGTTTACCGGAGATGAGTCGTTGAATTTTGGGCGCGGTAAGCGCGGCGGCTTTCATCTCTTCGTCGGTCGCGAAGATCGACATCTTCATTCGGTCGCGGAGCTTTCCGTTCACTTGCACAACAATTTCTACCTCGTCTTCGGCCAACCAGCGCTCCTCGTAGTCCGGCCAGGGCTGATCGGTGATGGCCCCCGGAGAGTTCAAGCGTTCCCACAGCTCGGAGCTGAGGTGCGGCGCGAATGGTTTGAGCAGAACCAAGAACGTGCGCATCGCTGCGATTGGGATGGCCTCGGCGCTGGTGAACGCGTTGACGAAAATCATCATCTGCGAAATCGCGGTGTTGAACGAGAGCGACTCGATGTCGTCGGTCACTTTTTTGATCGTCCCATGCAGGACGCGCTGCTGGTCACGTGTAAGATCGACATCTTGCAGCGCGGAGGACAATTCCCATTCACCCGCCTGGTTTTCCGTCATCATTAATCGCCAGACGCGCGCGAGAAATCGAGAAATTCCTTCGACGCCGCGCATGCTCCACGGCTTCATCTGTTCAAGCGGGCCCATGAACATTTCGTAACAGCGAAACGCATCCGCGCCGTACTGCGCGATGACGTCGTCCGGATTGACGATGTTGCCACGCGACTTCGACATTTTCTGGTTGTCCTCGCCGAGGATAATGCCCTGATTGACGAG
>DASTDG010000050.1:0-7077 GCA_035710475.1 Chthoniobacterales bacterium
CTATCCCCCGTGCCCGTGTAATACACGCGCACTTTTAGGCCGGCGCGCAGTGGAGCGGTCACGACTTTACCCGCGGCGTCCCCGATGTTCGCAGCTGTGCCAAGAGCAAAGGTCACCGGTCCTTCGCTGCTTCGGACTACGACGGTCTTGCCTGGCGTATAGGTCGTCACCGTACCCGACGTGTAAGTTTTCGTTGTCTCGGTCGTTGTCGTGCCGGTGGCGGTACTGGGACTCGAGGTGGTTGTTTCGGTCGTTGTCGTGCTTGTTTGCGCAAACGCCAAAGGCGCGATTAGCGCACAAGCAAAGCTAATAATGGTTCGTTTCATCTTTGCCTCCAGGTTGATTAACTCATGTGCGCGCTCGAATGAGCGCGCGTTATCTCATTGGACTGCTAGACGCGGCGAATTATTCAACGCCGCGCCCAGGTTCCAGCCCTCGTATCGCTGTCAGTCTTCGTCCACCACGACACGCTCGGCGTCGTGAAGCCGACCTTTCGAGCTGTAAACAATGACCCGTGTGCCAGGCTTGATCAGATGGTGATCGATCGTCCTGCCCGCTTTGTTCACATAATGAACCGTCTTGCCGAGAACGTAGCTGATCGGGTTCTCATCTTTTTCGGTACGAACAACGATCGTTTTTCCAGGCTCGTAAGTCGTTACGGTACCTCTGGTGCTGGTCGTTGACTCCGTCGTGGTGGTGGTCGTTTGCGCAAAGATTAGCGGTGTGGCCAGCGCCAGCGCCGCAGTGATAATAATTCGCTTCATGTCTGCTCCTTTCTTTTTGATATTCGACAGCGGCCGGCCAGTAAGTATTCGAACTTCAGGGTCGCCAACTCGCCATTGAGCCGACGTGCGCATCGATTAACGTGACGATGTCGATGTCAACCGCCGCAGCTGATCCGCTCGTCACTCCCCAAGTTGTAAAAGAGCACGGCCTTACGGCAGAAGAATTCGAGCGCATAAAGAAAATCCTCGGGCGCGAGCCGAACTTCACCGAGCTCGGGATCTTCTCGGTAATGTGGAGCGAGCACTGCTCCTACAAGAACTCCCGCAACGAGCTGAAAAAGCTTCCGACCACTGGGCCGAATATTCTGGTCAAGGCCGGCGAAGAGAACGCCGGCGTGGTCGATATCGGCGACGGCTGGGCCATCGCGTTCAAAATCGAGAGCCACAATCACCCCAGCGCGATTGAGCCCTTCCAAGGCGCGGCCACCGGGGTCGGTGGCATCATTCGCGACATTTTCACGATGGGCGCGCGCCCGGAGTTTTGCCTGAACTCGCTCCGCTTCGGGCCAATTGTAGCGCAAGCCTCTGGCTTGCAGGATCACAAGCGGGACGCTCGCGTTACTCTGGCGAATCGCCGCTTGTTTACTGGCGTCGTGAGCGGCATTGCGCATTATGGCAACTGCGTCGGCATCCCGACGATCGGCGGTGAAATTTATTTCGACGAGAGCTTCGAAGGCAATCCACTCGTCAACGTCTTTTGCCTCGGCGTTCTGCGTCACGATCAGCTCGCGCGCGGCACTGCGCGCGGCATTGGCAACCCCGTTTTTTACGTGGGTGCCGAAACGGGTCGCGACGGTTTGGCCGGTGCAGCGTTCGCCTCGCGCGAGCTGACGGAACAATCGCGCGAAGATCGGCCCGCTGTGCAAGTCGGCGATCCTTTTAAGGAAAAACTCTTGCTCGAAGCGTGTCTGGAGCTTCTCGCGCACGACGCAGTCGCGGGGATCCAGGACATGGGCGCAGCCGGCCTGACCTGTTCGACCTGCGAAACCGCCAGCCGCGCCGGCAGCGGAATCGAGATTGACCTCAGCAAAGTGCCGAAACGCGAGCCGGGCATGACGCCGTACGAAATTCTGCTCAGCGAATCGCAGGAGCGGATGCTCATCATTGCCAAGCGGGGCAAAGAAAATCTCGTGCGCGAAATCTTCGAGAAATGGGACGTGGCGTGCGCCGAGATCGGCCGGGTCACGGACGACGGCATAATGCGCGTGCGCAACAACGGCAGCGTGGCCGCGGAAATTCCCGCGAAACCGTTGGCCGAGGAAGCGCCACTCTATTCGCGCGAAGCAAAAGAACCTGTAGCCACGCGCTTGTGGCGCGTCGAGGGCGGACGGCCCGCAGAGCCGTGGCTACAAAATCTCCAGAAGATCGACAATCGCGAAGCGTTGCGCCAACTCCTACGCGATCCAACTATCGCCTCGAAAAACTGGGTCTATCGGCAGTACGACCATACCGTTCGCGCCGGCACGATTGTCAAACCCGGCTCCGATGCCGCCGTGTTTCATGTTAAGTATGCGAACAAAATTCTCGCCGCCACGACCGACTGTAATTCGATCTATTGCGCGCTCGATCCGCGTGAAGGCGCGAAGATCGCCGTCGCGGAAGCCGCGCGCAATCTCACCTGCGCGGGTGCGAAACCGCTAGCAGTGACCGATAACCTGAACTTCGGCAACCCCTACAAGCCGGAAAACTTCTGGCAATTGCGCGAAGCCATTGAAGGTATCGCCGAGGCCTGCCGCGCATTCGGCACGCCGGTGACTGGCGGGAACGTATCTCTGTATAATGAGAGCCCCGCCGGCGTCGTCGATCCAACGCCAACCATTGCCATGGTCGGCCTCATTGACAGGCCAGAGCACGTCACGACACAGTGGTTCAAAAAGCAAGGCGACGCGATCATTCTCGTCGGCAGTGGCATGGGCTTCCAGCCCATGTCGCATGGGCAAGATGCCGATGCCGCGACGCATCTACTCGGTGGCTCGCGATATCTCAAAGTCTGTCACGGCAAGAAAATCGGACCGCCACCACATGTCGATCTTACACAGGAGATAAACGTCCAAAGTGCCGTGCGCGAGTTGATTCGCGGCGGGTTGGTCAAAAGCGCGCACGATTGCAGCGAGGGCGGGCTTGCCGTGGCGCTGGCAGAATGCTGTTTTAATCCCGAGAAACTTTTGGGCGCGAAAGTTGATCTCGGCGATTGTAGCCACGGCCCTGCGGGCCGTCGGGAAGAGACGGGCCACAGGCCCGTGGCTACAGCACTGTTCAACGAATCGCAGTCGCGCATCATCATCTCGGTTGCGCCCGAGAGCATTGAGCGCACGATCGCGATGTTGCGCGAGCGCGGTGTTCCTCACGAGCAATTTGGCACCGTCGGCGGCGAGGAATTGCGTATCACCGTAAATGGTGACTCGCTCGCCTGGCCGATTGTCGATCTTTACGACGACTGGTGGAACGCCATTCGTCGCACGGTGGAAAGCGACTCGGCCGCCGAGCGCATTCCCAGCTTGTGATTGGCTGGTCTATCGTGAATGTTTCCGGTGTGAGGCTCCCCCCGATTTCCACGCACCAAGAATTGCCCGACCGCGCTGCGCTGCCGCAGCACGAGTGCGGGCTGTTCGGCGTCTTTGGCCACCCGAAAGCGGCGGTCCTGACCTATTATGGGCTTTTCGCGTTGCAGCATCGTGGCCAGGAAAGCGCTGGGATTGTGACCAGCAGCGGCCCGGGCACATCCTTTCTCATTCACAAAGGCATGGGCCTGGTGTCGCAAGTGTTTGGCCAGGCCGAGTTGGAGAAACTGAAAGGCACCCGCGCGATTGGACATGCCCGCTACTCGACCACCGGGACGAGCACGATCAAAAACGCGCAACCGTTCGTCGTAGACTGCGTCCGCGGCCAAATGGCCATCGCGCATAACGGCAACCTGACCAATGCGGACATCCTTCGCGACGAGCTCGAGCGGCGCGGTTCCATCTTCCAAACGACGGCCGATAGCGAAATCATCCTGCATCTGCTTGCGCAACCTGCCGGCAACGGCAGCAACGTCCTCGCGGCGTTGCGCGCGATTAAAGGCGCATTCTCGCTTCTAATCATGAGCGAGCGCGAGCTGATCGCGGTCCGCGATCCGTTCGGCTGGCGACCGCTTTCGTTAGGCAAAATCGACGGTGCTTACGTTCTCGCGTCCGAGACGTGCGCGTTCGATCTCATCCACGCCGATTTCGTCCGTGAAATCCGACCGGGCGAAGTGCTCATCATCGACGAGAACGGTGTGCGCTCGGAATTTCCATTCCCGCCCGAGCAGCCGGCTTTCTGCATGTTCGAATACGTTTATTTCGCGCGACCGGACAGCATGATCGGCGGTGTCAACGTCGGCAAAGTGCGCACTGAGATGGGCCGCGAGCTGGCGCGCCGTTATCCCGCCGACGCGGACATCGTCATTCCGGTGCCGGACTCGGGAAACTACGCCGCGCTCGGTTTCGCCGAGGAATTGAAGATCCCGTTTGCGCACGCGTTTGTGCGCAATCACTACATCGGCCGCACGTTTTTGCAGCCGAGCCAGCTCATTCGCGATTTCGACGTGCGCGTGAAGCTGAACCTGATCAAGGAAATGGTCGCCGGAAAACGCGTTGTGGTTGTCGATGACTCGATCGTGCGTGGCACGACCGCGCGCGCGCGCGTGGTGAACTTGCGCGAGGCGGGCGCGAAGGAAGTGCACATGCGCGTGAGTTGTCCGCCGCACCGGTTCGCCTGCCACTACGGCATCGATTTTCCCGACCCCGAGAAATTGATCGCGAACAAGATGTCGATGGAAGACATCTGCAAATATCTCGGCGTCGACAGTCTCGGCTACTTGGATGTCGAAGGCATGGTGCGCGCCACCGGCCGCAAAGTGAATGAGTTTTGTCTCGCCTGCTTCAACGGCCATTATCCCCTGCCCGTCGATCCAGCGCTCGACAAGTTCATCATGGAAAAACGCGAAGCCCGCTCCAAAGCACTCGCTGACCAGGAAGCGCACCCCACGTTGTTCGCGGATCTGAAGTAGCCGGCGCGACGGCGTTTTCTCCTGTCATTCCGAGCGAAGTCGAGGAATCTCTAATTCTTTAACAGCAAGAGATGTCTCGACTCCGCTCGACATGACAAGAAAACAAAAGGCTTACGCGCACGCCGGCGTAGATGTCGATCTTGCCAACCGGCTCAAGCGCCGCATCCAGCGATTCGTTAGGCGAACCCACGGTCCGCAGGTGCTCGGCAAAATTGGCGGCTTCGGCGGGCTCTTCCGCGCCGAATTTCGCGAAATGCGCGAACCGGTCCTGGTCTCGAGCATCGATGGCGTCGGCACGAAGATGAAGATCGCCTTCGCGTTAGATCGACATGACACCGTCGCCATGGATCTGGTGAACCATTGCGTCAACGACATCGCTGTCCTCGGCGCGAGACCACTTTTCTTCCTAGATTACATCGGCGGCGAAAAACTCGAGCCGCGTGTCTTCGAACAGTTGCTCCGTGGCTTTGCGCGTGCCTGTCACGCCGCTGGATGCGCGTTGATCGGCGGCGAGACCGCGCAAATGCCGGACATGTATCGCAGGGGCGAATACGATCTTGTCGGCTGCATCGTCGGCGTGGTTGATCACGCGAACATCATCGATGGCCGAAACATCAAACCGGGCGACGTGGTCCTCGGTCTCGCCTCGAGCGGTCTGCACACGAACGGTTACTCGCTCGCCCGAAAAATTTTGTTCGAGAATATGCGTCTCAAACCTTCATCGAAGATCGACGACCTGCGCGGCACAGTTGGCGATGAGCTTTTGCGAGTGCATAAAAATTATCAGCCGCTGCTTGCGAAAGCGCCGAGCGGTTTAATCAAAGGTCTCGCACACATCACCGGTGGCGGTTTGATTGACAATTTGCCGCGGATTTTGCCGGACGACTGCGACGCAATTATTGAGACGAAATCGTGGCGAGTGCCCCTGATCTTCCAAATCCTGCAAGAGAATGGAAACGTCGACCGCACCGAGATGTACCAGGTGTTCAACATGGGAATAGGAATGGTCGCGGTTGTCGCGGAGCGCGACGCAAATCATATGATGTCGATTCTCCGCGCGAGACGGATCGGCACGATCGAGCGCGGAAACAGAAAAACGCAATTATTGTAGCGGCAGTCTGTGACTGTCGCTAATTTTCGTCCCTCGAAGAAAAAAGTGCGATGGTCAGAGACCGCCGCTACAAGACGTCATGGAGAAGCGGCGCCTCGGCAAAACGGAGATGGACGTGACCGTGCTCGGCTTCGGCGGGTCTGAGATCGGTTACGAGCGCGTGGCGCAAGATGCGGTCGAGCGTTTGTTGAACAGCGCGCTTGACGCCGGGTTGAACGTCATCGACACGGCCGAATGTTACTACGGCAGCGAAGAGTTGATCGGACGCGCCGTCGGCAAACGGCGCAACGAATTTTATCTCTTTACCAAATGCGGTCACCCGCACGGGATGGAAAGCGCCGCCAACTGGTCAAAGGTTTCAATTCTGCAAAGCATTGAGCGCAGTTTACGCCGGCTGCAAACCGAAGTTCTCGATCTTGTGCAGTTACACAGTTGTTCCGAGTCGGAATTGCGGAACGGCGAAGCGATTGATGCATCGCAAACCGCGCGTGAACGCGGCTTGACTCGTTACATCGGCTACAGCGGCGACAGTCGCGCCGCACATTATGCCGTGGAATGCGGCGCATTCGACACGTTACAAACTTCCATCAATATCGCCGACCAGGAGGTGATTGAGTTGACGCTGCCAATCGCTCGACAAAAGCAGATGGGCGTGATCGCGAAACGCCCGATCGCCAACGCGACATGGAAGACCGGCCATCGCCCGCCGGATTCTTATCATCACGAATATTGGGAGCGGCTCCGGCGATTGAATTACGATTTCCTGCGCACTCGGCCGCTCGAAGAGAGCATCTCAATCGCTCTGCGCTTCACGCTCAGCGTCCCCGGCGTGCACACCGCGATTGTCGGCACCACGAATCCCGAGCGCTGGCAGCAAAACGCGAAGAAGCTTGAGGCTGGTGCGCTGCGGGACGCAGAATTCAACGCGATCCGCCACCGCTGGGAAGAATACGCCCCGCGAGCTTGGATCGGGCAAATATAACTACTTGTCATTTCGAGCGGAGCGCAGCGCAGTCGAGAAATCTCTTGCTGTTGAAAATGAGAGATGTCTCGACTTCGCTCGACATGACAAACATTCGCCACCGCTGGGAAGAATACGCCCCGCGAACTTGGATCGGGCAAATATGAACAAGTCTTAAGTGCTAAGT
>DASTDG010000051.1:0-3568 GCA_035710475.1 Chthoniobacterales bacterium
TGCCAGATCAGCAGACCCGGAACTCCGATGGTCAGTTCGCGCACTCTGGCGATGAGCGACAGCGCAAAGGCGGCCTCACCGGGAATCCCGAGGAAATTACCGACCGCCACGTAGCCGCCTTCCTGCACGCCGACTCCCCCGGGCACCGGGAAAGCGACCGAGCGGATGGTCAGCGCCATACTCTGCAAAATGACCGCGTTAACCACGGTTGCCTGCAATCCAAGGGCGTGCAGGCCGATCCAAATTTCACCCGAGCCGCCAATCAGCGACACGATCGTTACCACGCAACACGCAATCACACCGCGTTTTCGCGCATAAAGATCGCGAATCGTTTGGTCGAGTGTCGTGCCGCCCTGGATCAAGGAGTTCCATTCGTCGGAGCTGGCCAGCTTCGCGACAATCGTGGCGAGGAAGCGGAACATCCCCATTCGCTGCACAAAATAGAAACCGGCAATGGCACCGACACCCGCCAGGGTGCCCAGCAGGGTCGGGCCGACAAAACTTTTTTGTCCGGTAACATCGACAAGCAACGCCAGCCCGAGCAGGGTGAAAGCCGCTTGCGTGAAGACCCCGAGCGTAACATCGACAAGCACCGTCGCGGCAGACAGCGCTAGCGGCGCGCCGTTGATCGTCGCCAAGCGCGCGCGGACGATGTCACCCCCCACCGCGGCCGACGGCACAAGCGTGCTGACCGATTCGCCGACCCAGCGCATCCAGAACAGCTTGCGCAAAGGAGGACGGCAGAATGACGGAAAGAGCACCCACCACGCGACCGCATCGAGGCAGAGGGGTACGAAAAGGTGGTAGACGGCGATCGCTGCGATTGCCCAGCCAGCGGCTGCGACCGCCAACGCCACCGCTGAAGCGCCCTGCCGGATGAGCAGCACGGTGAAGAGCGCTGCCCCGCCAAATCCAAAAAGATAAACGGCGAGTTTGAACTTGCCGGGCGCCTTCATTGTTCCTGAATCGTGGCCAAGCGCACGAGCGCGCTCATCACGAGTTCGCTGCTGCTGACGTCAGCGCAACGACGTCGGCGCCGTCGAGTTGGTTGCCTCGACCGGAACGAGAACCGGCTCGGGCGCCTGAGGCAAAATAGCGGGAAGAGCCGCACGACGGCGGACGGGCTTTGTCGCAATCAGACAAAGCATCAACCATGAGATGCCCAGGACAATTGCGCCCACCACGTCGGTGAAGTAATGCGCCCCAAGCGCAATCCGGCTGAAACCAACCAAAGCAACGAAAACCGCGGCTGTGGCAATTATCAGCGCACGCCAGCGTCGGCTCTTAATTGAGGGCAGAACAAACAACGCGAGCTGCCCATAGAGCAACGTGGCGCCGATCGTGTGCCCGCTAGCGAAACTATATCCCGACCAGTCCACAAACCAGCCGTCAACAAATGGCCGGTGACGATGGACAAGCAGTTTGAGCAGTTCGTTGAGCAGCATTCCACCGGGAATGGCCACAACCAGGGTAACCAGCGAGGGCCACCAGCGCTTCCAAATGAAGAACAGCACGAGCGCGGAAAGCACGACGCAAATCCACTCACTCGCACCGAACTCGGTGAAGCCCCGCAGCACGCTTACGAATGTGCGGGTCAGGTGGGCATGAAACCAATTGGCGAGCCCGTGGTCGACGCCGGCCAATGGATTTGCTACGCTCAGCGCGACGCAATTCTGGAGGGGGAGGAACGCGTTGGTCACAAAATTGGCCGTCAAGATTAAGCACATTTCATGCTTCGTCAAGTCATGAACGCTCGTCGATGTTAAAAAAGATGTCCCAGGTGCGCAGCCTGATCAGGCTTGCGCAAAGTTGTTTTCTCCGATACATGCGTGGCTGCCAGCTCGCCCGATTACTCGATGTTGACTTTGCCTAGCCTATGAAAATTATCCGGCTCCAGTTTTTTACAATCCTCCTTTTTGCAATCGGCTCCGTCCTCGCGGGGACGGAGCCGGTGGTCGAGACTGCACCCGCACCGACGCCGGCAGACCAAAACTCGCGCGACATTTTCAATTACGAGACGACTTACACCTTTCGCAGCGATTTCTACGATGACCACGGCAAACTTGGCCACGGCGATTCACTCTACGACCAGTTCAGCTATGCTCATCGCTTTCTGATTACCGGAAACTGGTACTTCCGAGCCGGGGTCGAATACGAGCGATTCGATTTCGACGGCACGGACAATGGTCTGCCGGATCATCTCCAGACGGTCCACGCTTTGCTCGCCCTCGAATACGTCATTCACGATCATGCCGGCGTGGGCCTCGAGATCGACCCTGGACCTTACTTTCAAAGCAGTATCACGGGCGATTCAATCGACGTGCCGTGGAAAGCGTTCGTCACGTTTCCCCTTAAGAAAGACAGAATTTTCGGAGTCATCGGCGTGGGCGGCGCGCTTTATCAGAATCCGGTCGTCGCTCCGGGCGGCGGATTGATCTGGTTGTTCACCGACAAGTTCCGCCTTGAAGGCGTGTTTCCAAAACCGGCGTTGGTTTACAATCCGAACGACGATTGGGAGTTTCGCCTTGCCGGCAATTTGTTTTTCGAAAGCTATCGCACCGAGGACGTCATCACGCCGGAAAAGAAGTTGCGCGTTCATAATGCCGTCGTGCAATACAGCGAGGAACGCGCTGGCTTCCAGGCCACCTATTCGCACTTCAAGCCTTTTGATATCACCCTCGACGCCGGCTACACGTTCAAGCGGGACTTCGATTTCTTCCGCAAGGAAGCCAGCGCGAAACTCGATCCTGCCCCCTACGTCAGGCTTGCCATCGAAGCGAAGTTCTAGGGAAAAATCTCATCTAGCTTTCGCGCGACCGATTGCGGCCCGCGAACTTTCAATCGGCCGGTCAAAAAGGCCCACGTGCCTTTCAATTTCCCGTTCGACATCGCGACCCAATCGTTGTCGCTGGTGATGAACGATACGGTCGGATTATCGATCTTGCCCCGGCCCATCTTGAATGCGCCGTCGTTCACGTCGATCCACCATTCGCCGCCGTTCGGCCCGCTTAGCTGCCACTGATACTTCGCGTGCACGCCTTTTGCCTTGTCGGCGCGAAAGCTTTGGCGCATGCCGTCGAACACCTGTTGCGGCGTCGTGTTCTGCGGCTCGCTTGGAGCTGCTCGTATTTCAGGGGCCAACAACGCACTTACAGCACAAATCACCACGCAAAACCCGGTCGTTCTCATCATTTTCGGTTCGGTCACGCCAAGTGAACTGGCCGTGTCAGTTCGTCTGATACAAATCGCCGCGCCGATGATCGAACACCGGAATCCGTTGACGCACGTCCGTGATTACCTGCTCGGAAATTTCGGCGGCCTTGGTTCCACGGCCGCGCGTGTTTCCGGATCATCCCCATGGAATAGCCGGTATCAACCATTTCCGGAAAGACGACGAGATCAGCGCCCGAGCCTTTCGCGCGCGCCGCCAAGTCGCGGAGCTTTCGAACATTTCCATCGAGATCGCCCAGCGCGCACGAGATCTGGGCGGCGGCGATTTTCATATGGGTGGGGCAAGCGTCTCGCTTGCCGTTTAAAAGCGCAAGCCAGAGGCTCGCACCACTTTAGC
>DASTDG010000052.1:0-2495 GCA_035710475.1 Chthoniobacterales bacterium
TTACATCGCAAAACCTCACTCGGATGCGATCTTGGCCCAAGACCTAATTCCGTTGCCGGCGCTGACCGCCATGACTTGTCCACCAAACGATCGCGTGACGACGTTCTATGATGAATCAGAACGACTCGTCCGGTTTCTCGCGTCGCTCGACAAACCGCGGTTTCTTGCTCTGCTCGATGCATTGGGGCGGCACCAACCATTCGAGAGCGCGTTCTCGCGCATCTATATCGGGCAATTTCAAAACACCGCTGCACTCGAAGAGAAATTTCGCGAATACGCGGCAAAAGATTTCGGAACCACTCTGCAACAAGTAAGCGACTAAAGGTGGAACGCGCTCTCCGAGCGCGTTGCTATTGAGGCGGCGAAGCCGCACTAATTACCCATCGCCTTCGGAGAAGCCGATCCACCTTGTCGATGTTCGCGGCGCATGCGAAAAACTGGTCGTGCCGAAGACCCAGACGAAATCTGCGACGGCAAACATTCACGCGGTCGTTGGCTCCGATGAAGCGGAGGTCAAGCGAGTCGCGGCTGAATTAGCGCAAAACCTTACGCCCGCCGCGGCGGGCGATTTCGGCTTGGAAATAATCGATGGAGCGGTCGATAACGCGGAGCAAGCCGTCGCCCGCATCAGATCGACAGTCGAAGCGTTGCAAACGCTGCCATTCATGGGCGATGGAAAAGTCGTGTGGTTGAAGAACGCGAATTTTCTCGGCGATACGCCGACCGGCCGCTCTGCGATCGTGCTCAGCGCATTGCAAGAGTTAAGCGAACTGATCAGCGGCGGCATCGGAGCGGACGTGACGTTTTTGCTCAGCGCCGCGGAAGTGGACAAGCGGCGGACGTTTTACAAATCGCTGGCTAAATCCACCGAGCTGCAGGTTTTTGACCGGCTCGATTCCACTCGCACTGGCTGGGAGGAAGAAGCAATCGAGGCAGTAAGGACCCGCGCAAAGAAACGAAAACTGCAATTCGACGATGATGCGCTCGATCTCTTCGTCCTGCTCACCGGCGGCGATACGCGGCAAATCGATAACGAGCTGGAGAAGATCGACATTTTTTTGGCTGATCGTGGCACAAGCTTCCAGCCTTTGGGGCAAGCGGGCATCTCGCCTGCCATCACGGCAGCCAAGATGGCTGCCGGCCCCACAGCCGGGACGGCCGTGCCACGAGTGACTGTCGATGTTGTCCGTGAGCTGGTCCCGCTCACGCGTGGTGGCGTGGTGTTTGAATTGGGAAACGCCCTCGCCGAGCATGACCTCGAACGAGGCCTGCGACTCGTTAGGCGCTTGCTCGATCAGGGCGAAACTGCGCTCGGCATTTTGCTCGTCGCGATTTTGCCGACGGTGCGCAATTTACTTCTCGCTAAAGACTTGATGGAGCGCCATCGCTTGCCTCGGCCGCCTGTGCCGTTTCAGTTCATTTCGGCGATTAATCGTTTACCGGCGGAAGCGACCGCGCACCTGCCGCGCAAAAAAGACGGCTCGATCAACGCCTATGCTCTTGGCATTGCTGCACAGAACGCGCATCGTTTCAAAACCGAGCAGTTGGTCGACGGGCTGAACGCGTGTCTCGACGCAAACCTGAAGCTCGTTACCACGCAGCTCGAACACGAATTGGTGTTAACCGAACTGGTCGTGAAGCTGCTGACGGAGTAACGCAAGCCTCTGGCTTGCGAAATTTGTTGGAAGGCAAGCGAGACGCTCTCCCTACCTTAAGCTTCGCCGACCTGTTTGCGCGCAACCGGTCCGACGTAGGGAATTTCCCAGCGTACGTTTGTGAACGCTTTCACCATCGCGATGATCCAGATGACGAGGAAGGCGATGTGAACCAGCGCCTGAACAATGGCCCAGAAAAACACCAGCAGACCCCCGATTGCCGGAATGGAGCCGAAGATCGCGAACAGAATTTTTGAGACGATATCGAACAGAATCCAGGCGGCGCCAAAGATGATCGATTGCATGGCGTAAAAGCGGACAAACCCGTCGCGCTTTTCCAGGATGTAAAAAATGATTCCGCCGACGAGCGGAATGCAGGCGAGGGCGGCGGCGATATTGGATGGCAGACCGGTCGTTGTCGATCTTGTGGTGGGCTCCGGTGGCATTGGCGGCGGCGGCTGGGTTGGCTCCAGCGGATCGGGCATGAGGTAGTTACACTAGGGGCTGTCGGCTTTGTCAACCCCCGAATGCGCTCCGCCGGCGCCGCGGACAACCGCTGAATGCCGGTTTTTCGTTTCGCTCGCAACCGAAATGCAATACGCTGGATCAATGTCCCGTCGTCCGCAGAGCGCCTATACGCTGATCGAGCTGCTCGTTGTCATCCTTGTCGTCTTCATTCTGGCCTCAATTGCTTACCCCACCTACACGAGCGCGATCGCCCGCGCCCGCGCCACGCAGGACATGAACAATCTGCGCCAAATCGGCCTCGCGATGCAGACCTATCTCAATGATAACGACCAACGCCTCCCGGGATCAACCACATGGCCTGGCACAAGCGCT